>CALGOL010000158.1 GCA_937960755.1 uncultured Azospirillum sp. | reverse complement strand
GCCCGTCGGCCAGCGCCAAGCGGTCGCCGGTCAGCGCCGACGCGCCTTCAACCACGCCAAGCGCAACGAGTTCCCCGGCGTTGACGCGCGCCGACGCGACAGCCGGCGTCAACAGCGACGCCCCGCCCAGCAAAAAGCCGCGTCGATTGATGCGCATCGCCATGTTTCCGCCAGCCCAGACGGCGCCCCCGATAACCATTCGCTTGTTATCCGTTTCCGCCAGCCCGGTTCCACCCTATAGTGCATTCGGGCCGCGCATCCACTGCGGACCCGATGAAACCAACGGCGACCGATCATCCATGCTGAAGCTGCGCAACGCCCAAGGCGAGCGACCCGCCTCCGACCCCATCCCCGACAAGCGCGCCATCATCGCCCGGCGCAAGCTGACGGCGGATTTGGAGGCGCTGGCGGAGCAATACGGCGGCGGCGACAAGCTGCGCCCGGCGGTGGTGGCCTGTTTAAAAGCCGTGCTGGATGCGGGACGGGAGGAAGTCCGCCGCCGCTTCGAAGCGGGCGGCACTGGCGAGGACTGCGTCCGGCAGAACTGCTATCTGGTCGATCAATTGGTGAAGTGCCTGGCGGATTTCACCGTGCTGCACGTCTTCGCCAGCCATAACCCGACGGCGGGCGAAGTCTTTGACATCGCCGCGACCGGCGGCTACGGCCGCGGCGAACTGGCGCCGTTTTCCGACGTCGACCTGCTTTTCCTGCTGCCTTACAAGCGCACGCCCCGGGTGGAGCAGGTGGTGGAGTATATGCTCTACCTGCTGTGGGATTTAGGGCTGAAGGTCGGCCACGCGGTGCGCAGCGTCGATGAATGCGTGCGGCAAGCCAAGGCCGACATCACCATTCGCACATCGATCCTGGAGAGCCGCTTTTTGTGGGGTCAGGACCGACTGTTTTCCGATCTCAAGCGCCGCTTTGATCGTGACGTCGTGGCGACCAGCGGCGTCGAGTTCGTCGAAGCCAAACTGGCGGAACGCGACTCCCGTCACCGCAAGCTCGGCGATTCCCGCTACACGCTGGAGCCGAACCTGAAGGACGGCAAGGGGGGCTTGCGCGATCTGCAAACCCTGTTCTGGATCGCCAAGTACCTCTACCGCGTCGATAGCGTCGAAGAATTGGTCGACAAAAAGGTGCTGCTGCCGGAAGAGGCCCAGCGCTTCGCCAAGGCGCAAAACTTCCTGTGGACCGCGCGCTGTCATCTGCATTACCTCGCTGGCCGCATGGAAGACCGGCTGACCTTTGACATGCAAACCCCCATCGGCGCCCGCATGGGCTACACCGACCACGCCGGCGCCAAGGGGGTTGAACGCTTCATGAAGCACTACTTCCTCGTCGCCAAAGACGTCGGCGACCTCACCCGCATTTTCTGCGCGGTGCTGGAGGCGGAATCGAAACGCCCGCCCCGCTTCAACCTGCTGCGGCTGGCCGCCCTGGCTCGGCCCAAAGTGCTGGAAGGCTTCGTTCTCGACGGGGAACGGCTCAACATCCGCAGCGACAAGCAGTTCCGCGAACAGCCCATTGATATGATTCGGCTGTTCCACCTGTCGCAACAGCACGACGTCGACATTCACCCAGCGGCGCTGAAGGCGATCACCCGCTCGCTGTCCGCCATCGGGCCAAAGCTGCGCAACGATCCCGAAGCCAACCGGCTGTTTATGGAGATCCTGACCAACCCGGATCGCGACCCGGAAATCACCTTGCGCCGGATGAACGAGGCGGGCGTGCTGTCGCGCTTCATCCCCGATTTCGGCCGGGTGGTGGCGCAGATGCAGTACGACATGTACCATGTCTACACGGTTGACGAGCATACGCTGTTCGCCATCGGCATTCTGCACCGCATTGAAACCGGCGAGTTGACGCGCGACTTGCCGCTGTCGTCGGAAGTGGTTCACAAAGTGGTGTCGCGCCGGGCGCTTTATGTCGCCGTGCTGCTGCACGACATCGCCAAGGGCCGCGGCGGCGACCATTCCGTCTTGGGCGCGCGGGTGGCGGAAAAGCTCTGTCCGCGGTTGGGGCTGACGGCGGAGGAAACCGAAACCGTCGCTTGGCTGGTGCGCTGGCATCTGGCGATGTCCTACACCTCGTTCAAGCGCGATCTGGAAGACGATAAAACCATTCGCGACTTCGTCGATCTGGTGCAGTCGCCGGAACGCCTGCGGCTGCTGCTGGTCTTGACCGTCGCCGACATCCGCGCAGTGGGTCCGGGCCGCTGGAACAACTGGAAGGCGACCCTGCTGCGGGAAATTTATTCACGGGCTGAAGAGTTGATGTCGGGCGGGCTGTCGGCGGAAGGTCGCGACCGCCGGGTGAAGGCGGCGCAAGGCAAGCTGATCGACGCGCTGAAGGATTTTTCCGAAGAAGAAACCCAGCGTCATATCGGCTTGGGCTATCCCGCCTATTGGCTGGCCTTCGACACCGACGCGCTGGAGCATCAGGCCCGGCTGATTCGCGAAGCCGACCGCGAAGGCCGGCCGCTGACCATCGACACCCGCATCGACCGCGGCCGGTCGGTGACCGAAGTCACCATCTACGCCATGGACCACCATGGGCTGTTTTGCCGGCTGGCCGGCGCCTTGGCGGCGGTTGGGGCCGACATCGTCGACGCTCGCATCTTCACCATGACCAACGGCATGGCGCTTGACGTCTTCACCGTGCAAGACGCCACCGGCGGGGCGTTTGAAAGCGGCGACAAGCTGGCGCGGCTTGCGGTGATGGTGGAGCGGGTGCTGGGCGGACAAGTGCGCAGCGCCCAAGAAGCGGTCGCCCAACGCACCCGCCAGCCCAGCCGCACCAAGGTTTTCCATGTGCCGCCGCGGGTGCTGATCGACAACCACGCTTCCTCCACGCACACCGTGGTGGAAGTTAACGGCCGCGACCGGCCGGGCCTGCTTTACGACCTGACCCGCGCGCTCACCAGCCTGTCGTTGCAGATTTCATCGGCGAAAATCGCCACCTATGGCGAAAAAGCGGTGGACGTTTTCTATGTCAAAGACGTTTTCGGCCTGAAAGTAACCCACGACGCCAAGCTGGCGGCGATCAAAGAGCGCCTGCTGAAGGCCTTGGCCGAACCGTTGGCCCTGCCCCCTGCAATCACTGAAAAAGAAAGGGCGGCGAAGGAAGAGGCGCCGTCGCGCAAAACGCCGGAGCCGGAAAGCGCGGCGGACTGATACCACCCCGCCAATCCGCCAATCGGCTAGAGCGGTTTGCGTCCGACCGAAATCGGTCAAACCGCTCTAGGGTTCTGCTTTGTCGCGTTTTCAGCCGAACCGGTATCCGCTTCGGCTGAAAACGTTCTAATGCACCATCTTCGACACCGCTGGAACCGAAGCCGCGGGCGCGCCGAGCACGCGGCCGTTCACCGTCAACGCTCCGGCCTCCACATCCACCGCCAGCGCGTCGCCGTCTTTGACCTCGCCGCGCAAGATCATCGTCGCCAGCGGGTTTTGCAATTCCCGCTGAATGACCCGCTTCAACGGCCGCGCGCCATAAACCGGGTCGTACCCCGCTTCGGCGATCCAGCCGACCGCGGCGTCGCTGACCGACAGGTCGATGTCGCGGTCCTCCAGCATCTTGCCCAAACGCTGCAACTGCACCCGCACGATGCCGCCCATGTGCAGCCGGCCCAGCCGGTGGAACAGCAGCACCTCGTCCAGCCGGTTGAGGAATTCCGGCCGGAACGACGCCCGCACTGCGTCCATCACCTCGTCCTTGACCGCGGACGAATCCTGCCCTTCCGGCTGGCCGGCCAGGATTTCCGCACCGAGGTTGGAGGTCAGCACGATGACGACGTTGCGGAAGTCGACCGTGCGGCCCTGGCCGTCGGTCAAGCGGCCTTCGTCCAGCACTTGCAGCAGCACGTTGAAGACGTCGGGGTGGGCCTTCTCAACCTCGTCGAACAGCACCACCTGATAGGGCCGGCGGCGCACCGCTTCGGTGAGCGCCCCGCCTTCCTCGTAGCCGACATAGCCCGGCGGCGCGCCGATCATGCGGGAAACCGAGTGCTTCTCCATGTATTCCGACATGTCGAGCCGCACCAAAGCGGTGTCGTCGTCGAACAGGAATTCCGCCAGCGCCTTGGTCAGTTCGGTCTTGCCGACGCCGGTGGGGCCAAGGAACAGGAAGGAGCCGATGGGCCGGTTGGGGTCCTGCAACCCCGCCCGCGCCCGGCGCACGGCGTTGGACACCGCGACAATCGCGTCGTCTTGGCCGATCACCCGCGCCCGCAGCTTGTCTTCCATCGCCAGCAGCTTTTCCCGCTCGCCGGTCAGCATCTTTTCCATCGGAATGCCGGTCCAGCGCGCCACCACCGCGGCGATGTCGCTGTCGCGCACCTCCTCGTTCAGCATGCGGCCGGCCGACGCCTCTTCGGCTTCCTTCAAGCGGCGCTCCAGGTCGGGAATGACGCCGTAGGTGAGTTCGCCAGCGCGCGCCCAATTGCCGCCGCGCTGCGCCGCGTCCAGTTCGGTGCGGGCGTTCTCCAACTGCTCCTTAAGCTTCTGCGCTCCTTGCAGCTTGTCCTTTTCCGCCTGCCAGCGGGATGTCAGTTCCGCCGATTCCTGCTCCAACTCCGCCAGTTCTTTTTCCAGATTGGCGAGACGGTCGCGGCTGGCGGCGTCCTGCTCGCGCTTCAAGGCTTCGCGTTCAATCTTCAACTGAATGACGCGACGGTCGATTTCGTCGATATGCTCCGGCTTGCTGTCCACCGCCATGCGCAGGCGCGAGGCCGCCTCGTCCACCAGATCAATCGCCTTGTCAGGCAAGAAACGGTCGGCGATGTAGCGGTTCGACAAGGTCGCCGCCGCGACAATGGCGCCGTCGGCGATGCGCACGCCGTGGTGGACTTCGTAGCGCTCCTTCAGGCCGCGCAGGATGGAAATGGTGTCTTCGACGGTGGGCTCGGAGACGAACACCGGCTGAAAACGCCGGGCGAGCGCCGCGTCTTTTTCGACATGCTTGCGGTATTCGTCCAGCGTGGTGGCGCCGACGCAGTGCAACTCGCCGCGCGCCAAGGCCGGTTTCAGCATGTTGGAGGCGTCCATCGCCCCATCCGCCTTGCCGGCGCCCACCAGGGTGTGCATTTCGTCAATAAAGACGATGATCTCACCAGCAGCGGCTTGAATTTCCGACAGCACCGCTTTCAAGCGTTCTTCAAATTCGCCGCGATATTTGGCGCCGGCCACCAGCGAGCCCAAATCAAGCGCCAGCAGCTTCTTGTTCTTCAAGCCTTCCGGCACGTCGCCCTTGACGATGCGCAGCGCGAGGCCCTCGACGATGGCGGTCTTGCCGACGCCGGGTTCGCCGATCAGCACGGGGTTATTCTTGGTGCGCCGCGCCAGCACTTGGATGGTGCGGCGGATTTCCTCGTCCCGCCCGATGACGGGATCAAGCTTGCCTTCGGCGGCGGCTTCGGTCAGGTCGCGGGCGTAGCGCTTAAGCGCGTCATAACCCTGCTCGGCCGACGCGGTGTCGGCGGTTCGGCCCTTGCGGACGTTTTCGATGGCGGCGTTGAGCGACTGGGCGTTGACGCCCGCATCCTTCATCGCCTTGGCCGATGGCGTCCCTTCCGCCAGGGTCAGCGCCAGCAGCAGCCGTTCGGCGGTGACGAACTTGTCGCCGGCCTTTTCAGCGATCTTTTCCGCCTGCTCCAGCGCGCGCGCCAATTCAGGCGACAGGTACACTTGACCGGCGCCCGAACCTTCGACCTTGGGCTGCTTGTTAAGCTCCGCCTCCACCGCGGTCAGCGCGCGTACGGGGTCGCCGCCGGCGGCGCGGATCAGGTTGGCGGCCAAGCCTTCCCGGTCGTCCAGCAGAACTTTAAGGAGGTGTTCGGGGGTGAGGCGCTGATGCCCGCTGCGCAAGGCCAGCGTCTGCGCAGCCTGAAGGAAACCGCGGCTGCGCTCGGTGTATTTTTCGAGGTCCATGATAATGCTCCCGCCTTCGGCGTTCCGCCCGCTTTGCGCAGCGCGTTCGCCTGACCCACGATGATGTGCGATCCAGAGGATGACACGCCGAAAATGGGGACTTAACCGAACGGCCGCAAGGGGGATAACAGCCGGGCGCAGCGGAAAGTTTTCTTCCCGCCGCGCCCGGCGGGCGTTGTCATTCAATCAGAACGGCCAATCAGAACGGCCAATCAGAACGGCGCTTTCCAAATGGTGGGCTTGAACCGCACCCAAACCGCCTGCACCCCGTCGAGATGGGCGCCCGAGTAGCCGCGAAAGCCGATAACGGTTTGGTTTTTTTCCGGCGACCAGTCGATCTTGCCGAGATCGCGATGCTGTCCGGCGCTGATGCTTTTGCCGCTGGGGCGCAGCTCGATCTTCAGCTCGTCAATGTACGCGCCGCTGCATCCGGCAAGCGTGCCGATGGAGTCGCCTTCTTCCAGGAAAAGTTCCTGACCGCGGGTGTCCTCCTGCTTGCCGTGAATTTTCTCGACCTCCCCTTCGCCGTCAGCACCTTTGTATTTCACCGTCAGGCACCGGACATAATCGCCTGAATGCATCCTGAGACTGTAGATGCGCCGATGATTGCTGATGAATTCCGTTACGCTCCCGACGTCGTCGAACTGGCCGCCGCCGGTTCCGCCCCAGGCCGGGGAAAAATTGCTTTCGAAGGCGACGCTGGGTCGGCCCTTCTTCACCGACGGCAGCGCCGGTTTTTCATTCGTAAAGTCGCGTTCGGGATTTTCCCGGTACTGTTCGACCTGGGCGTCCAGCTTGGCCAGATCGTCGGCGGCCATCTGTTTAGCGGCGCGCAGTTCCGGTTCGTCATGGCCATAGGTGTCGTGGATGGCGTGAATGGCGTCCAGTTGGTTGATTTGATCGTTGATTGTGGTGCGGTCGGCGTAGACGCCTTTTTTAAAGCTGGAGCCGACGAAATAGTCGCGGTTCTTAACCACGGCGGCGAAAGCGCCGTGCGGCGCCAGCGATTCGTAGCCGCTGACAGCGGTGCGCAGCGTCGCCGGACTGACCACCGGCAGCTCCGGCAGTTTACGCGCGAATTCAATCATGTTTTCAAAGGTCGGCAGAGCGACCGGACCGACCCCGAAAGTGGTTTGGCTGAGCGTCGCCCGCACCTTGGTGTTAGAGAAAAAGCTGCTCATCTTGGTTTGCAAATCGGCGTTGAAGGAAAACGCCGACAGCAGGCCATGCGCCTCCAGCGACGTCATCACCGATTTATGTTCACTTTCCGAATTAAGATGAAAAGTAAAAACTCCTAAGTATTGGGAACCGAGCGTCACGGCGGAAATCCATGAATCGCCGTAATGATCGAAAAAATCAAGCCGAACGGCGGGATCCTTAAAATTGAAACTCGTCAAATCAAGCTCATACTGGCTCGCTTCCGCCTTGCCGATGATGTAAGAGCTGCGGATCGTCATGTTGATCGACCATGACGTTCGCTCCACTTCCTTAACGAAACTAATTTTCTCGCTACCCCCGAACAATCCGACGCCGACGCTGGCCGACTGGTTGATTTCGGTGCTTTCGGCCAAGCTCTGATAATCCACCGAAACTTTCAGCAACTGCGAGGTGGAGCTGTCCGAAACGGTGTGGCCGCCTTTGACGATTGCGCTGCGCGCTTCACCGCGCACCGTATCGACTCCCTGATACAGCTTGGGCGGCGGATCGGGAAAAACTGGGTCCACAGGTTCAACGGGAGACTTCGAAACGAAATTACGAACTATCATGGCGGAATTTCTTTCGTCGGCGACGGAGGGAAGGCGTATGTATGTGGATTTTTGAGTTTTCGTGTCGGGAAAAGATGGTATTTTTCTATAAGTGTTTCAGTCAAATATTTTCACACTACAATAATTTTCAATTGAAAAATTTTATATTATGCTCAATACGCAATATGTATCCCGCATATACTTGTATGATTTTTTAAAATTCCTTATACTTTCCCGAATATCAAAGGGCTGAATCGGACGGATGACGCGGCGGCGGTCGTTTTGTCGCTTTTCCGCCAAAATGCCCCCGGCCCGAAAATTGCTGCGCCATCGCGTCAACACCGGGAGCGCACGCGGATGAAAACCCATCTCGATTGGTCGGCGTACGACACGTACGGCATTGGCGACGCCTTTTCCGGCGTGCCGATCCGCGGCGGCGCATACGCGAAAGCCGTCGCCGTCTGTATGCATAACCGCGCCTGCCAGAAGGACGGCCGCGGCGTGATGTGCCCGAGCTACCGGATCACCGGCGACGCCGCCCATTCGACCGAAGCCCGCGTCGCAGCGTTCAAAGCGGCGTTAAGCGGCGACTATGGCGACGACAAGCCGTTTTCTCACCCCGATCTCGCCCGCGCCATGGATTTATGCGTGTCGTGCAAGGCGTGCAAGAAGGAATGCCCCAGCGCCGTCGATATGACGCTGATTAAGACCGAGTATCTCGCCCAGCGTAACGACGAAAGCGGCATTCCCCGCCGCGCTCGCTTGTTGGGCGGCCTGCCCGGTTGGATCGGCCGGCGCCGCCGTCTGGTCCGCTGGGCGGTGAAATGGCGCAACCGTTCAGCATTGGCGCGCTGGGCGGCGGAAAAGCTGCTGGGCTTATCGGCCAAGCGCCGCATTCCC
>CALGOL010000157.1 GCA_937960755.1 uncultured Azospirillum sp. | reverse complement strand
AAGCGGGCGAAATGGAAACCGGCGCCGGAAAAGCGCTTGGAGACGTTGCCGGCGCTGTCCACCCGGATCAGGAAGAACGGCACGCCCTTGGCGCCCGGCCGCTGCAAGGTGGTCAGCCGATGGCAGACCTGCTCGAAAGAGGCGTCAAAGCGGCGACGAAGTATTTCGATATCGTAACGAACCTTTTGCGCCGCGTCGACAAAGCGGCCATAAGGCATCAGCACGGCGCCGGCGAAATAATTGGCCAGCCCGATGCGGGCCAGCCGCCGCGCCTCGTCGCCGGAAAGATTGGCCCCTTCGACGATGCGGGTCATCATGTCGCGATGACGCAATAGCGCCAACTGCCCAGCCAACTGAAAAACCCGCGCCGACGGCGCCAGCATTTCCGACAGCAGCACCCGCTTGCCATGGCGGTCGAAGCGGCGCACCGCATTCACCATCACTTCGGCGGGGACCAGTTTGACCCGCACGCCATGTTCGTGCAGCAGCCAATCCACCAGCCCGCGGTATAGGTCGCCGTGTTCCAGCCTGGCGTCGCCCCACAGGGATTCCGCCGCTTCTTCCAAGTCGGGAAAATGATTGTTTCGGCTATGGAACATATCCCGCACTTCCTCGAGCGGAAAGGCGGCGCTTTGAACAAGGTGCAGCCGGTCGCGGTCAGCCAATTGTTCGGACAGGGTTTCCAGATCCTCGCGGGTCTCGCGGTAAGCGCGGTACAGCGCCACCACCGCTTGGCCCAAAGCCGGCGCGGCGGCGGCCAGCTCCTGCAAATCTTGCCGGCGAATGTCGCCGCCCTCAAACAGCGGGTCGGAGAACACCTCTTTCAGCCCGGCCGCCAAGCGGCTTTCCTCGTCCTCGGCGAAGGCTTGCAAATCGACGCCGAAACTCTGCCCCAGCCGCAGCAGCACCGGCACCGTCACCGGGCGCTGGTTATGTTCGATCAGATTGAGATAACTGGGGGAAATGCCCAGCGCGTCGGCCATCTGCGCTTGGGTCAGCCCTTGGTCGCGGCGCAAGCGCCGCACCTTGGCCCCCAGCATCGCCTTGCGTTCCATGGCCGTTTCGACTCCTATCGGTCTGGCGCGCCGGGCGCCGCCGAATTGCTTTACATCATTTACGGATTTACAGAGATCTTCGTCACGCGATTTACAACGTGACCATTTTACATTCAAGCGCTTGTTGCGCAGCGGCGCGGCATTCTGCAATGTCGCTCTCGTGTTGCGCTGCAAGGCGCCGCGAAGCTCCTTCCGCCGGACGCCGCGTGGTCGATCCGGCAAGACTGAAAGGGTGACAGGATTATGTCGAAGCTCGATGAAGCCACCATCGCCTCCTACCAAGCTAACCGTTGGGAAGGCGTCAAGCGCGACTACACCATGGACGACGTGAAGCGCCTGAGCGGTTCGGTCAAGATCGAGTACACCCTGGCCGAGCTCGGCGCCCGCCGCCTGTGGGCGCTGTTGCAGCACGAGCCCTACATCAACACCCTGGGCGCGCTGACCGGCAACCAAGCGATGCAGGCGGTGAAGGCCGGCCTGAAGGCCATTTACCTGTCGGGCTGGCAGGTGGCGGGCGACGCCAACCTGGCGGGCCAGATGTACCCCGACCAATCGCTGTACCCGGCCAACTCGGTGCCGGCGGTGGTCGAGCGCATCAACAACACCTTCAAGCGCGCCGATGAAATCCATCACGCCGAAGGCAAGGACGACACCTATTGGTTCGCCCCGATCATCGCCGACGCCGAAGCCGGCTTTGGCGGGCCGCTGAACGCCTTTGAACTGATGAAGGCGATGATTAAGGCCGGCGCCGCCGGCGTGCACTGGGAAGACCAGCTCGCTTCCGAAAAGAAGTGCGGCCACTTGGGCGGCAAGGTGCTGATCCCGACCCAGCAGCACATCCGCACCCTGAACGCCGCCCGCATGGGCGCCGACACCATGGGCACCTCGACCCTGGTGATCGCCCGCACCGACGCGGAATCCGCGCAGCTCATCACCTCTGACATCGACGAACGCGATCATCCGTTCATCGACTATGATTCGGGCCGCACCTCGGAAGGCTTCTATCGTCTGAAGACCGGCGTCGGCGTCGAGCATTGCATCGCCCGCGGCCTGTCTTATGCGCCGTACTCCGACCTGTTGTGGTGGGAAACCTCCAAGCCGAACCTTGACGACGCCCGCAAGTTCGCGGAAGCGATCAAGAAGGAATTCCCCAACAAGATGTTGGCCTACAACTGCTCGCCTTCCTTCAACTGGAAGGCCAACCTGGACGACGCCACCATCGCCAAGTACCAGCAGGAGCTGGGCGCCATGGGCTACAAGTTCCAGTTCGTCACCCTGGCGGGCTTCCACTCGCTGAACTACTCGGCCTTCACGTTGGCCAAGGGCTACGCCGCCCGCGGCATGGCCGCTTACTCGGAACTGCAACAGGCGGAATTCGCGGCCGAAGCCGAAGGCTACACCGCGACCAAGCACCAGCGCGAAGTCGGCACCGGCTACTTCGACGCGGTCGCCACCGCGGTTTCCGGCGGTCAGTCCTCGACCACCGCATACAAGGACTCGACGGAAGCCGATCAGTTCCATTAATGATTTGCGGCCGGTGGGCGGCAAGGCGCGAGCCTGCCCCCGCCCGCCGCGCGACAGTGTTACCGGGCGCCCATAACGGGCACTTCAACTTGACGGCCGGAGCCTCCCGCTCCGGCCGTTATTTTTCGTCCGTCTCGTGCTTAAGGATGAGTCGGCGTCATGTCTGTCATGCGATTTACTTATTTTTATTACCCGACGCTCGTTTCGGAACAGCAATAACGCTCTGAATTTAATGGAAATTATCTTAGTTGCGCTAAGAAAGGCGCTCTATTGCGTCGCGGTGTAAGACTCTTGACAAGCGGGCGGCTTCGCGGCATTGCATAGGCCATGCCGGATGAACGTTCGACGACAGCAATGGCCGCCCCAAAATTCCGGGCGCGCCGCGGTCGGGCGCATCGCCAAGCCGTTTCGCAACGACGGTTTTCGTTCGCCCTTCCGGGTCGTCTTATCGCGTCATCGGCGCCAGCCCGCCGCGTTCCTGCTGCACGCGGGGCGCCGGCAAGGCGCCGGCATATGCGCCAACTGAAAGGATCGCCGTTATATGGAACAGCCGCTCGCCGGGAAGAACATCGTAATTCTGATCGCCAACGGTTTCGAAGAACATGAAATGACCGAAACCCATCGCGCGCTGCTGAAAGCGGGCGCCAACGTGCGTACGGTGTCGCCGGAGCAGGGGTTGGTGAACGGTTGGCATGGCGCCGCGTGGGGCCATTATTTCCCGGTCGATTTCCAGATGGGCGATGTTTTGGGCGCCGACTACGACTGCTTGTTCTTGCCGGGCGGCGCGCGCTCCATCGCCAAGCTGAACCAGACGGCGCACACCAAGCGTATTGTCGGTCATTTCCTTGACGCCGGCAAGCCGATCGCCGCGATGGGCGACGGCGTGTCGCTGATGGCGGTGCCGGGCAAGCTGCGCGGCCGGGTGGTCGCTGCTGCGGGCGCCGCGGCGGAAGCGTTGACCCAGGCCGGTGGTCGCGTAACGAACGAAGCGTTCGCGTCCGACGACCGCACCGTCACCGCGGTGAATGCGGAAAGCCTGGAAGATTTTGTCGCCGAAACGATCCGCTTGTTCTCTGGCGCGTCGGCGGTGCTGCAAGCCGCGTAACGATTTCGGCTTCGCCAAGCTTAAAAACGGCCCCTGCGGGGGCCGTTTTCATTTTCAGATCCCATCGCCGTCCGTCAGGCAGGCGACCCGCGCCGCCGGGAAGATCAGCCGAGCGGTCGCCCCTTTTCCCAAAGCGCTTTCGATTTCGAAACGGCCATTGTGCAGTTCAATCAGCGCGCGGGTTAACGGCAGGCCCAAGCCGGTGCCGACTTCCGGCGTCACTTTGCGATCATGCGCCTGTTCAAAGGGCGACAAAGCGCGCGGAATTTGCTCTGGCGACATGCCGGCGCCGTTGTCGCGCACCACCAAGGCCAGCCCGCCGTTCGCCGGCCGCTCGATCATCACTTCGACCCGGCCCGTGCCGTCGGATGGGCAGAATTTGATGGCGTTGGCGATCAGGTTGGTCAACATCTGCCGCACCAGCGTCGGGTCGGCCACCAGCCGCGGCGGATTTTCTTCTAACAGGCTGACTAACTCGACTTTGGTGCGCTTGGCGCGGTCGCCGATCATCGAGAAAATCAGCTCGACGAGAATCGTAATATCGCAGGCTTCTTCCGCCAAGGTCAGCCGGCCGGCGTCGATCTTGGCGAGATCCAATAAGTTATTGATAAGCTCCAGCATATAGGCGCCGGCTTCGGCGATTTGCCGGGCGTAAGCGGGATAGCGCGGATTGCCCGCCGGTCCCAGCAATTCTTCAGCGATCATCTGGGCGAAGCCAAGCACGGCGTTAAGCGGCGTGCGCAACTCGTGGCTCAGATGATGGACGAAGCCGGTCTTCTGCTCGTTGGCTTTTTCCGCCGCTTCGCGCGCCGCCTGCAATTCCGCTTCGCGCCGCTTTAACTCGGTGATGTCGGTGCGCAAACCGACCCGGTCGCCAGCCGGGGTCAGGCGTTCTTGAATCCGCAGCCAGCGGCCGTCGGCAAGCTGGGCCTCCATCGAAGCGCCGCCGCCGCCGCGATGCAGCCGCAACCGCTCCTCAAGCCAGCTTTCCAGATACTCGGGCGCAAAGCCGTAAATCCCGCTGCGGGCGGTGAAGGTCAGCACGTCTTCAAATTTGGCGCCCGGCGCAATAATGACCCCGGTCGGGTCGAAAAGCTCGCGGTAGCGGCTGTTGGCCAACACCAGCCGGTCGTCTTGATCGTAAAGCACAAAGCCGTCGGCGATGCTTTCCAGCGCTTCGACCAGCCGGTCGCGGGTGCGCTCCGCCTCGCGCTCCGCCCGCACCCGGTCGGTGACATTGCGGATGGTGACCAAAATGCGCGCCGCGTCGCCCAGAGCCACCAGCCGCGCTTCGAAAAACTGTTCCCCCGCCGGACCGTCAAGGCTGAACGCCGCGCCCTCTCCGCCTTCGCCTTGGGCGAAGCGCGCCACCGCCGCCATCAGCTTCTCACCGGCTTCGGCGGGAAAAGCTTTGAGAATGTTACGCTCCAGCAGGCGTTCGGGCTGAATATTGATGTCGGCCGGATTGGCGACGACAAAATCCTGAATGACGCCGTCCGGCGTCACCTCAACCCGCATGTCGGGGTAGCCGAAGGACAAGGCCACCAGCTGCTCGGTCAGGCGCTGAATCTCCCGCCGGGCGGCGCTTTCGGCGACGCCTTCGATCAGCAGCGCGTCATCGTCCAGCCGACTCAACCGGGCGTCCAGCGTCGTGACGCCGCTGTTGATTGCGCCGCGCCGCCGCAAACCGATCAACATGCGCAAGACGACGCCGGGCGGTTCCCGCCGCAGGGCGTCGAGGCGTTCGGTGGGGTACGCGACGTCGAGTTCGTCCAAGCAGCCGCCGACGACGTCGCCCAAGCGAGCCCGCAAAAGATCCTGCGCCGCCGGATTAAGCCGGATCACGCCGCCGTCGAAGCGCGCCACCAGCATCGGCGCGGCCAGCCGATCGATCAGGCCGATCTCATCGGCGCGGTTGGCGGCTTCCGCAGTCATCAATCGAGCGTCCAGCGGCGAAACATCAAAGGAAGGCGGCCTTGTTTGACAAGCGTTAACCGTCAATTCCTTGTTTACCTTGCTTTTCGACGAAAGTCCAAGACGCCGACGCGAAACCGGCCGCCGACGCGCGCCGAGGCTTGACGCGGCGTCGTAAAAGCCTCACCAATCCGCCGCGTTCCGCAACCGGCGGCGGCGCGCTGACGGTGGACGAGGGCGGCGTGCGAGAAGACAAGGCCAGAAAGCTGCGGCAAATGGTGGGGGCGCTGCGGCGCGGCGCCCT
>CALGOL010000156.1 GCA_937960755.1 uncultured Azospirillum sp. | reverse complement strand
GCCTGCCCTTTCCCGCCGCCGCCGTCGCCAGCGATCAACTGGATGATTGGAAACTGACGCCGACCGCCCCCGATTGGGCGGCGGAGATGCGCACAATGTGGGACGCCGGCGAGAAGGCGGCCTTGGCCCGGCTGACGGCTTTTCTCGACGGGCCGGTTGACGACTACAAGGAAGCCCGCGATTTTCCGGGGACGGAGGGGGTGAGCCGGCTGTCGCCTTACTTGCGTTTCGGCGAAATCAGCCCGCGGCAAATCTGGCGGGCGGCGGGGGTGAAGGCGGCGGCTGACCCGGCGAGCGCGGCCGGCGCGGAATCCTTCCTGCGCGAGGTCGGCTGGCGGGAGTTTTCCTATCACCTGCTCTATCACTTCCCGCACATTCCAGAAGCGCCGTTCAATGAAAAGTTCGCCGGCTTCGGCTGGCTGGAGGACGCCAAGGGGCTGGAGGCGTGGCGGCGCGGACTGACCGGCTATCCGATTGTCGACGCCGGCATGCGCCAGCTTTGGCGCACCGGGTGGATGCACAACCGGGTGCGGATGATCGCCGCCTCCTTCCTGGTGAAAGACCTGCTGGTGTCATGGCGAGAGGGGGCGGCGTGGTTTTGGGACACGCTGATCGACGCCGATCTCGCCAATAATTCCGGCAGTTGGCAGTGGGTGGCGGGCTGCGGCGCCGACGCCGCGCCCTATTTCCGCATCTTCAATCCCATCACCCAGGGGGAGAAGTTCGACCCCCAGGGAGCCTACGTCCGCCGCTGGGTTCCCGAACTGGCCGCCCTGCCCGACCGGGTCATTCATCAGCCATGGACGGCGCCGGCCTTGGTGTTGCGCGAGGCTGGTGTGACGCTGGGCGCGACCTATCCCTTGCCGATCATCGACCACGGCGCCGCCCGCGACCGGGCGCTGGCGGCCTTGGCGGCGACAAAGGAATAGCCCCCATGCGTCTTACCGCCGCGCAGATGAAATGACCCGTCAGGTCATTTCATGCGCAGACGGTGACGCTCAGGCGCCGCGCGGGCTTTATACCGGTTCACCGATGTGTCTGCTCATTGGTGAGCCGGTATCACTCATCGCCAACACAAACGTAACGCGGTTGTCACGCGCCCTGCCTATGGTGCGCCCAAACTTCCACCCAAGGGGGACACAGAGACATGAGCGACGCCAAGGGCTATCAGGCCGCTGAAGACATCGGCTGCAACCCGACCGAAAACCCCACCATGGGCGACGTCATCGCCGCGCGCTTCGGCCGCCGCGACATGCTGCGCGGCGCTTTGGCGGTTTCCGCCATTTCCGCCGTCGCCGGTTCCGCCGCCCTGACGGCGCTGTCCAAGGACGCCGCGGCGCAGACGCCCAAGCCGTCCTTCACCTTTTCGGAAGTCGCTTTCGGCGTCGATGAGACCCACCATGTCGCCGCCGGCTACGACGCCGACGTGCTGATTCGCTGGGGCGACCCGGTGCTGCCCGGCGCCCCGGCCTTCGACCCGCTGAAGCAGTCGGCCGCCACCCAGGCGCTGCAATTCGGCTACAATAACGACTTCCTCGGCGTGGCGCCGCTGCCGCTGGGCTCCAAAACCCCCGACCAAGGCCTGTTGTGTGTCAACCATGAATACACCGACGAAGAGGTGATGTTCCCCGGCCTCGGCGGCGAGCAGCAGGAAGCCAAGTTCGTCAAGATGACCAAGGAGCTGGTCGACATCGAAATCGCCGCCCACGGCGGCTCGGTGGTCGAAATCAAGAAGACCGGCGGCAAGTGGTCGTACGACCCGGCCTCCAAGTACAATCGCCGCATCACCGGCGAGACCGAGTGTTCCATCACCGGCCCGGCCGCCGGTCACGCGCTGATGAAGACCTCGTACGACCCGACCGGGACCAAGGTCCGCGGCATGCTGAACAACTGCGCCGGCGGCATGTCGCCGTGGGGCACCTGGCTGTCGGCGGAAGAAAACATCAACGGCTATTTCTGGTCGGATGAAGAGAAGCCGAAGACCGACCGCATGGGCGTGCCGGGCAAGTGGTATAACTGGGGCGCCCACCACGACCGCTTCAACGTCGCCAAGGAGCCCAACGAAGCCAATCGCTTCGGCTGGATCGTCGAAATCGACCCCTATGATCCGACCTCGACCCCGCGCAAGCGCACCGCGCTGGGCCGCTTCAAGCATGAAGCCTGCTCCATCGCCATCAGCAAAGACAATTCGGTGGTCGCCTATATGGGCGACGATGAACGCTTCGATTATGTCTACAAGTTCGTTTCGGCGAAGAAATACGTGGCGGGCGACCGCGCCCATAACTTGACCCTGCTGGACGACGGGACGCTGTTTGTCGGCAAGTTCAACGCCGACGGTTCGCTGGAATGGCTGCCGCTGGTGTTCGGCCAAGGCCCGCTGACCGCGGAAAACGGCTTCACCGACCAAGGCCAAGTGCTGATTAACGCCCGTCTGGCCGGCGACAAGCTGGGCGCCACCAAGATGGACCGCCCGGAAGACGTCGAGGTCAACCCGAAGACCGGCGCGATCTACGTCATGCTGACCAACAATTCCCGCCGCAAGGCCGAACAGGTGGACGCCGCCAACGACCGCGCCGGCAATCTGTGGGGTCAGGTGGTGGAGATGCTGCCGCCAGGCGGCGATCACACCGCGACAAAATTCACGTGGAACGTTCTGGTCAAGGGCGGCAATCCGAAGGACGGCGCGGTGGGGGCGATGTTCAACCCCGCCACTTCCGACAACGGCTGGTTCTCCTGCCCCGACAATTGCGCGGTGGATAATCAGGGCCGGCTGTGGATCACCACCGACCAGGGCGAAGGCTGGTTCAAGGCGTCGGGCAAGGCCGACGGCGTCTATGCGGTGGAGACCGAAGGCGCGTTGCGCGGCGCGTCGATGATGTTCTTCCGCGTGCCGGTGGGCGCGGAAATGTGCGGCCCGTGGTTCGCCGACGACGACAAGACGCTGTTCGTTGCGGTGCAGCATCCCGCCACCGACGGCGTTGAGCTTTACAAGCCGTTCGGCAAGAAATCGACGTTTGAAGAGCCGGCGACCCGCTGGCCGGACTTCAAGCCCGACATGCCGCCGCGCCCGTCCGTCGTCGCCATCACCAAGCAAGACGGCGGCGTTATCGGGTCGTAAGGCGCCTGGGTTCGTAAGACGCCGGGTTGATTAAAGCCCCTCTTCCTCTCGGGAAGGGGGGCTTGCGTCATTCAGGCTCAGCCCAAACGCCGCCAAGGTCTGGGCCAGGGTGAAGGGGCGCGGGTGCGTGCGCCAATCGCTTTCCAGCAGCTCGAAGACATGGACGTCGTGAAAGCGGCCGTCTTTCCAGACGTGCTCTTTCAATAAGCCGACTTCCCGCAGTTTTAAAATCCGCTGAATTTTCACCACATTGTCGTTGCCGGCGAGGAAATACTCGACGACCTTATGCATGCCTAAAACATAATAGGCGTAGTCGTGAATAAAGGCGTGCAAATAGCCCGCCAGCATGCGGCGGGCTTGCGGCGTTCCCATGTAAGACCCAGTGGAACAACGTTTATGCCGCCGGTCGATGTCGGAAAACGACAGATAACCCACCGCTTCGCCGTCATGCTCAATAACGAAATGACGGAAGTCTTCCCGCCCTTCCATCGCCGTCAGCCACGCCCGTTGCTTCTCCTCGCTGGGGTCGGTGATGTCGGTGTACATGAAGCGGGTCACCACCGGATCGGTGCGCCACGCCAGCAGCATTTCGGCGTCGTCCGGGACGGGGGGGCGAAAGGTGAAAGGCATGGTCTCGCCTCAATCCTCAGCGTCAAGCAGGGCGTCGAGCAGAGCATTGACCCGGCTCGGCGCCTCCAGTTGCGGCAAATGGCCGACGTTATCCAGCACATGCAGCCAGTCGGCGCGCGGCAGATGTTCAGGCGCCGGCAACGGAACCAGCCGGTCGGCCGCCCCCCAAATCGCCAAGCGGCGGGCGGGCAAGGCCGCCCAATCCGCCGCCGACCAATGACCGGGGCCGGAAAACGCCCGCTCGATAATCGTCCAGAGCGGCGCCGGCGACACCGGCGGTACGCCCAGTTCGAGTCTGGTCATGGTCGGATTCCCGCTGATCACATCCGGAAGGCCCGGGGGTGCGCTCGGGAAACGACTGTAGCACAGCGCCGTAGCGGGCGTGGAGACCGCCTCAGAACAGCGGCAGCTGATCGCGGTGCGCGGCCGGCGGACGGAAGTGCCCGCACTCCAGTCCGGGCATCTCACCGAAGCCGAGGCTGCGGCAGGCCGTGCGGAAGCGTTGGGCTATGAGGTCGGCGTAGATGCCCTCGCCGCGCATG
>CALGOL010000155.1 GCA_937960755.1 uncultured Azospirillum sp. | reverse complement strand
CCCAAGCCGCCGGGGAACAGCCCGGCCGGCAGCAGCAACTCCCATCCCAATATGCCGGGAGCCATGACGATGGCGCCGCCGCCGGTGACGCGCCGCGCCACCGTCACGCCATGGGCGGCGCACCACTCGGCGTCGATCTCCTGCGCCAGCACTTGATGGCGGCCGAGCAGCGCGCAAGGCGGAAAGACCTGAAAACGCAAGGTGTCGGGCGACAGCCCGGCGCGGTGACGCTCCGCCAAAGCGGCCGAAGCCGACAAGTGCCACACCGGCGGCTTCTCGCCGGAATCCGCCACCCGCAGCATGGGTTCGCTCACTTGGGACCTCCCGTCAAATCCAGTTGCCGGCGGATGCGCCGCAAGTCGCCGCCATTGGGCTGAAACGGATAACTGGCGATGTCGGATGGCGGCGAATCGCCATAGGGCCGGTCGCAGGCCGACACGTCTTCCCGCGTTCGCCCCGGACAGCCCGAAGTGCGAAACGGCACGCCCGTCGCCGTCACCGCGTTCAATTCGTCGCCGTCGATGCCGAAATCGACCAGCGCGCCGTCGCCATCAAAGCGCAGCGCGTCAAAGGGATGATTGCGGTATTCGATCAGATAGCGCGCCAATTGAATGCGTCGCCAGCGGGTGCGCGACGGCGCCGGGCGGTCCTGCAACAGCGCCCCCATTTCGGGAAAGAAGCAAAACAAATGGCTGTGGCCGCCCACGGCGTGGAGCTTGGCGCACAGGCTCAACACGTCGCGGTCGCTTTCGCCCAAGCCGACGATCAAATGCATGCCGACCCGGCCGGGGCCGAAAATGGCGCGGGCCTCGTCGAACACCGACCAATAAGTCTCCCAGCGGTGCGGACTGCCCAGCCCCTTGCCGCGGGTCTCGGCGAATACATCCGGGTTGGCGGCGTCGAGGGCGACGGTGAAAATCTCCGCCCCCAGATCAAACAAATCCTGCACGTCGCGCTTGGTCATGGTGGTGGGGTTGGACAGGATGGAGACCGGAATCCGCGCCGCCGGAATCCGCGCGCGCCACGCCGCCAGCACCGTCTTGGCGTCCTCGTCGGAGTTAGGGTGGGTTATCATGCTGATGCACATGCGATGGAACGGCGTGGCGTCGCCCATCGCCTCCACCCGGTCGATGACGTCGGCCAGCCGTTCGGTCGGCCAATCGACGCGAATGAAGTTGCGGTCGGGATAGGGGGTGTCGCCGTCGCGCCGCCGCGCCAGCCCGCAATAGGCGCAATTGGCCCGGCAGCCTTCGGGATAAGTCAGCAGCAGGTTCAGGCAGCGGGTGCAGGCGCAGCGATGCATGCGCGCCGGGCTCAGCCCCAGCGTGATCGCCGCCGCCGTGGACATCTGCACATAATCCGGCGAGCGCCGCTCCATGCCGCCTTCCTTCTTTCCGTCGCCGCTCAAGCCGCGGCCCGACAACCCGCCGCCAGCCCGCAACAAGCCATGATCTGGTCGGCCGGGCGGCCCAATTCGCGGGCCAGTTCCGTCACCCCTTCGGCAGGATACGCCACGCCGTCGAAACCCGCCAGCAAGGCGCAGACGTCGTAATGCAGCCGGTCGCGCCCATGGGGCCGGGCGCAGCCCAGCAGCAGCCGGCGGCCGTCCAGCAGCGCGCGGGCCTGCACGAACAGCCGGGCGGTTTCCGCCAAGCCAGGCTGAACGAAGGCGCCGGGCGCGGCGAAGGCCGGCATGACGACGACGATAATAATGGTGTCGGCGGCGCTGTCGGCGATGGTTCGCAAAGCCCGCGCCTCGCCCTTCAGCTGGCCGAAATGCAGGCCGACCACCACATGGGGCACGGTGCGCAAGCCGGCGGCCAGCAGTTCGTGCAAGGACGCGGCGAAGTCCGCCGCCGGGCGGTCGAGGTTATAGACCTGCCGCACCGTTTCATCGTCGCCGATGATGTCGAGCATGGCGACGTCAATGCCGGCGTCCGCCAGCAATCCAGCGCGGCGGGCGTCGGCCAGCCCGGTGTGAACGGCGATTTCCAAATGGGGATGATCGCGCTTCAGGGCTTTGACCACCGGCAGCCAGCGCTCGAACGGCACTTCGTTGCGCTTGTTGGAGCCGCCGGAGAGCAAGAAGCCCGCCATGCCGTCCCGCTCGATCCCTTGCCGCGCCAAGCGGTCAAGGTCGGCGGGGGAGGTCGCCGGGATCATCGGCGCCAAGATGCCGGCCTGACAATGGCGGCAGTTGAGCGCGCAGGCCGGCCCGGTGATGGAGAAGGCGGGAAAGCGGCGGGAAACCCGGCAGGGCTCCAACCCCTCCACCTCATAATGTCGGAAAGTCGGGGTGGAGGCGCGAAAGGGCATCCCGTGAAAACGCGCGGCGCCGGCGGCCAGCGCCGCGGCCTCGTCCTCGCTCATGCCGTCGCGGCGCAAAGCGGCAAGTGTCGCTTCCATTCCCCGGCCCCTCCTCGCTCGCCGACGCGCTCGATTATTCTCGAGTCATGGCGAGCAAGGTGGAGCAAAGGAAAGGCTTAACCAGTGGCGAAGCCTCACCCGGCGGTTAAACCGCCTTGACGCCCAGCTTGTCGAACAGGGCTTGGTCAGCGGTATACTCGGGATTGCCGGTGGTCAGCAGTTTGTCGCCGTAGAAGATCGAATTGGCCCCGGCGAAGAAGCACAAGGCTTGACCCTCGTCGGTCAGCGTGCGCCGACCGGCCGACAGCCGGACATACGACTTCGGCATCAAAATGCGGGCGACGGCGATGGTGCGGACGAACTCGAACACGTCCAATTCGTTGGCCTTGCCCAGCGGCGTGCCGGTAACCGCCACCAGACGGTTAATCGGCACGCTTTCCGGCTGCGGCGTCAGATTGGCCAGCGTCTCCAGCATGCCGGCGCGGTCGGCGCGGCTTTCGCCCATGCCGACGATGCCGCCCGAACACACCTTCAGCCCGGCGTCGCGCACCGCGTGCAGGGTGTCCAGCCGTTCGGCGTAGGAATGGGTGGTGACGATGTTGTCATAGTATTCGGCGGAGGTGTCGACGTTGTGGTTGTAGTAGTCGAGCCCCGCTTCCTTCAGCCGCGCCGCCTGCTTGGGCGTCAGCATGCCCAGCGTCATGCAGGCTTCCATGCCCATGTCTTTAACATCGGCGACGATGTCGGCGAGCTTTTCCAGATCGCGGTCTTTCAGCTCGCGCCACGCCGCGCCCATGCAGAACCGGCTGGCCCCGGCGCTTTTGGCCTTGGCGGCGGCGGCCTTGACCTCGTCGCGCTCCGCCAGCTTGCCGGCCTTCAGGCCGGTGTCGTACTTGACGCTCTGCGAGCAATATTTGCAATCTTCGGTGCAGCCGCCCGACTTGATGTTCATCAGGGTCGAAAGCTGCACTTGGCTGGGATTGAAATTCTCGCGGTGGACTTGGTGGGCGCGGTCAAGCAACTCCATGAACGGCAACTCGAACAGCGCCAGGATGTCGGCGCGGGCGTAGCGGGGAGCGTTCGCCGCAGTCGGGGCAGGGGCGGCGTGGGAGCAGGCGGCGACGCTTTCGGCAGTCGTCAGAGTATCGGGCATATCGAACGGGCCTTCGTTGGGCGGTTGACAGTTTTTGGTTACCGGAACGCTTGGTTATTATGCGGGCGATTAAAGTACGTCATCGGCCGCCGACGCAAGCGCCGCGTAAGCCCGGTCCAAATCTTCCGGCGAAATGCAGTAAGGCGGCAGCAGGTACAAGACCGAGCCCAAAGGTCGGATAAGCAATCCGCGGTCGAGGAAATAGCGCTTGAGCCGACGGCTAAGGTCGCCGGCGTATTCCCCGCCGTCCTTGGCTTCAATCGCCGCGATGGTCCCCATCACCCGGCCGCGAGTCAGCTTGGGATGCCGGGAAAGCGCGGCGATCCCTTCGACATGGCGGGCCTCAATCGCTTGGCGCGCCGCGGCGCACTCTTCCGACGTGGTGATGTCGAGGGAGGCCAAAGCGGCGGCGCAGCCCAAGGGATTGGCGGTGAAGGAATGGCCGTGGGCGAAGGCGCGGTCGAACGAGCCGTCAAGAAACGCCTCGTAAACCGCAGGCGTGACGACGGTGGCCGACAAGGGCAGGAAGCCGCCGGTCAGCCCCTTGGACAAGCAAACTACGTCGGGGGCCAGACCAACCTTTTCCGCGGCGAACAGCGTCCCCAGTCGGCCGAAGCCGGTCATCACCTCGTCAAACACAATAAGCACGCCGGCGGCGCGCAGCTTCTCCACCGCCGCGCGCAAGAATTTCGGCCGGCAATAGCGCATGCCCGACGCCCCTTGCACCAAGGGTTCGGCGATGAAGGCCGCCGCCTCGTCGCCATGACGCGCCAGCCAGCCGTCGAGCGCCGCCAGGGCCGCCGCCTCCTTGGCGTCGACGCCCTCGTCGTCGTTCCAAGTGGCGGGGAACGGCAGCCGGTCCACCGGGAACAACCAGTCGGCGAACGGTTCGTAAAAGCCCGAACCCACCCCGGCCGACATCGCCCCCACCGTGTCGCCGTGATAGCCGCCGTCGAACGCGAGAATGCGGGCGCGCCGCGGCTGGCCCTTGTTGCGCCAGTACTGCCGGCAGATTTTCAGCGCCACCTCAACCGCGGTCGAGCCGTCGTCGGAATAAAACGTCCGCGACAGATCGCCCGGCAACACGCCGGCCAGCCGCGCCGCCAGCGTGGCGGCGGGGGCGTGGGTGAAATCGGCGAAAATCACCTGCTCCAACGTGCGGGCCTGCGCCGCCACCGCCTCGGCGATAACCGGGTTGGCGTGGCCGTGCAGATTGACCCACCACGACGACATCAGGTCGAGATATTGGCGGCCGTCTTCCGCTTCCAGCGTGCAGCCGTAGGCGCGGGCGACCGGGACAGGCGGGGCCGCGGTCTGCGCCTGGGTGAAGGGCCGCCAAACATAATTTTCAGTCAGGGAAACGGTGTCGCGGTCGAGGCTCACGGCAGCACGGACTCCAATGGCGGGATAAGATCGGCGGCGAGGCGGGCCACCGCGTCGGCGTCGGGCGGGCCTTCCAGTTGCGGGATTTCCGCCAACACGCGCACACGGCCGAAACGTTCGATGGCTTCGCGGTTGCCGGGGTTGAGCGGGCCGTTCATCACCACGCCGGCCACCGGCACGCGGCGGCGGCGCAGCGCCTCCAGGCTCAGCAGGGTGTGGTTGATGGTGCCCAGGCCGCTGCGCGCCGTCAGCACCACCGGCAGCTCCAGCTTTTCCGCCACGTCGACCATGTAAGCGCCGTCGCTGAGCGGCACCAGCAGCCCCCCCGCCCCTTCCGCCACCAAGGG
>CALGOL010000154.1 GCA_937960755.1 uncultured Azospirillum sp. | reverse complement strand
CAGCACGCCGAATCGGCCGCGCCCGCGGCCGTCGGTCCATACGCCGGCGGGATAGGCTGCGGCGGCGTAAACCACATTCATCGCCACCAACGCCAGCGGCGTCAAGGCAGCCGCCATGCCGACATCGGCGGCGCGCAGCAGCAAAAACGCCTCGCTGAAGCGGGCCGCCACCATCACCGCCGCCGCCGCGGTCAGCACCCAAAACGCCGCCGGCAGGCGGCGCAAATGATGAAAACGCCAGCGTTTGCCGCGGCGCCTGGCGCGCTCCGCCGCCTGTTCAGGCGACGGCGGCGGCTCCTTGACCGCAATCGCCAGCACCGCCACCGATAAAAAAGCCGGAATGACCGCCAGCCAAAACACCGTGCGGTAATCGTCGTTGAACGCCGCCATCAGCGCCATGGCGGCCAGGGGGCCGATCACCGCCCCCAGATTATCCACCGCTTGGCGCAGGCCATAGGCGGCGCCGCGCTGGTCTGGCGGGGTCATGTCGGCGACCAGCGCATCGCGCGGCGCGCCGCGGATCCCCTTGCCGATGCGGTCGATGAAGCGGGCGGCGAACACCGCTCCCGCCGACGCCGCCAGCGGGAACAAGGGTTTGCTCAACGCCCCCAGCCCATAGCCGGCCAGCGCCAGGGGCTTGCGCCGTCCCAGCCGGTCGCTCAACACGCCGGACCAGATTTTCACCAGGGCGGCGGCGGCTTCCGACAGCCCGTCGATCAGCCCCACCGCCAACGGCCCCAGCCCCAGCGCCCCCACCATAAACAGCGGCAACAGGCTATGAATCATCTCCGACGACGTATCCATCAGCATGGACACGAAGCCCAGCGCCAGCACGCCGGCCGGGGCCCGGCGCAACAGACCGGACTTCCGCGGGGGAGGGGAGTCGGTCACAGCTTGTCGTAGAACATAAAGCCGACGGCGCCCGCCATGCAGGCGAAGGCGGCGGCGTGATTCCAGCGCAGAGTCTCGCCCAGCCAGAACACCGCGAAGACGGCGAACACCAGCAGGGTGATGACCTCCTGCATGATTTTCAATTGCCCGGCGGAAAACCCCGTCTGATAGCCGATGCGGTTGGCGGGCACGGCGAAGCAATATTCCACCCCGGCGATCAGCCAGGAGATGAAAATCATGCGCCACAGCGGTTGATCGGCGTGCTTCAGATGGCCGTACCAAGCCACGGTCATGAAAATATTGGAGGCGACGAGCAGAAGAACGGTGTTCATGATGGGAGTAAGGGCTCCGTCAGCCGCCCAGCGGGCGGCGGGCGCGCAAAGCGGCGGTCAGGGTGCCGTCGTCGAGGTAATCCAACTCGCCCCCCACCGGCACGCCGTGCGCCAGCCGGGAAATCGCCGCGTGACAGCCGGCCAGCCGTTCGGCCAGCACATGGGCTGTGGTCTGGCCTTCCACCGTGGCGTTGAGGGCGATGATGATTTCAGCGACTTTCCCGTCTTTGGCGCGCTCCAGCAGGCCGGCGAAGTTGAGATCGTCGGGGCCGACGCCGCGGATGGCCGACAAGGTTCCGCCGAGCACATGATAATGGCCGCGGAAGGCGCGGGCGCGCTCCAGCGCCCACAAATCCCCGGCGTCCTCCACCACGCAGATGATGGAGGGATCGCGGGCGTCGTCGGCGCAGATCGAGCAGGGGTCGCGGGTGTCGAGGTTGCCGCAAATCCGGCAAGTCGTCGCGACGCGGCCGACTTCCGCCAGCGCTTCGGCCAGCGGAGCCAACAGGCTGTCGCGCCGCTTGACCAGATGCAAAGCGACGCGCCGGGCCGAGCGCGGCCCCAGCCCGGGCAGCCGGGCCAGCAATTGGATCAGTCGTTCGATCTCCGGCCCGGTCATCGCCGCGGGACTTCGGCTTAGAACGGCAGCTTCATGCCGGCGGGCAGCTTCATGCCGCCCATCAGCTTGGAGGTTTCTTCCGCCACCAGCGCATCGACCTTGGTCTTGGCGTCGTTGAAGGCGGCGACGATCAGATCTTCCAGCATCTCAAGATCGTCGGCGTCGATCATCGACTTGTCGAGTTTGACCTTTTTCAGTTCGCCCTTGCCCGAGACGGTGCAAGTGACCATGCCGGCGCCGGCTTGGCCCGAGGCTTCGACGTCGCCGAGACGCTTTTGCATCTCTTCCATCTTGGCCTGCATCTGTTGCGCCTGCTTCATCATGGCGCCCAGGTTCTTCATATCGCCGAACAAGGGGGTGCTCCTTCATACGTTTGGGCCGACGTTCGCGCGCCATCCTCTAACGCCCCGCGTCGGGAAGCAAGCTGTTCGTCAGGGGCGGCGGGGCGTCCGACGCCTCCGGGCGCAAGCCTCTTCCATTCCGGGCGCGCGCTCCCTATATTCCGCTTTGTCGGCTTCGGCCGACTATGGCGATAAACGCGCTGCGGAATAGGCGTTGTGGACCCGGGGGCGGTACCCGGCGCCTCCACCAATCCCCTGACCGGACTGCTTGATTTCAGGCGGACGCTGACCGGACAGGCTGATGGGGGCGAAATAGGATCGACACGCGTAGTAAAGGCAGAGTCTTCGCTCGGCATGGTTCCGCCGTTATCGGGCCATTGCAATAGTTGCCAATGACAACGTTGCTCCGGTCGCCGTCGCCGCCTAACAGCGTCGACTGACCGAACTAATCCCTTCGGGGTAGCACCTGAGGGTGGGGCCGTGGGCCGCCTAGCAACAGAAGGCCCACATTTTCCTTCGCTTCCCGCTTGCCGTCCGCCGCGCTTCGCCGTAAGAACGCAACATCAAGCGATTTAGAACACCAGCGAGGCGGCGCGGCATGGCCCACGAATTGCGATACGACCGGATGGTGGAGTCGGCGTTGCGCGGCGTCGTGCGCGCAGCGTTGACCGAGGCGGCGGAACATGGTCTGCCCGGCAACCACCATTTCTATGTGACGTTCCGCACGTCCCACCCCGGCGTGCAGTTGGCGGATCATTTGCGCGCCCGCTACGCCGGCGAAATGACCATCGTGCTGCAATACCAGTATTTCGGCTTGGAGGTGGAGGAGGACCTTTTTTGCGTCACCCTCAGCTTCTCCGGCCAGCATGAACGCTTGGTCATCCCCTACGCCGCCATCACCACTTTCGCCGATCCATCGGTGAATTTCGCGCTGCAATTCCAGCCGCTGGCGCAAGCCGAAGATCAGCCGGAGCAAGCCCCGGCCGCCCGCCGCCCGACTTTGAAGGCGGTGAAGCCCGGCGACGAGGCGCAAGAACAGGCGCCGCGCCCCGCTCCCGCCGCCAAGCCGGCCGAAGCCAAAGCGGCGGACGCCAAGACGACGGACGAGGAAGGCGACGCCCCCGCCCCGGCGGAGGAGCCGCGCGGCCAAGTGGTGGCGCTCGACGCTTTCCGCAAGAAGTGAGCCTAACGCTGCGGGCTTTACGCTGGTCTTCCTTGATTTCCGTAGTCGTCACCCCGGCGCAGGCCGGGGTCCAGAGCATTCCGACAGGTTGCTGAAACGCCCTGGATTCCGGCTTCCGCCGGAATGACGGTAAGAGATCAATCTTTAAGGAGATTGGTTTTATTTTGGCTTGTTTTCCGTGAGCGACGCGCCCGACACCGCCGACACCGTCCCGTCCTTGGACGGGGCGACGCCGATGATGCTCCAATATTTGGAGATCAAGCGGGCGCACCCGGATTGCCTGCTGTTTTACCGCATGGGCGATTTTTACGAGATGTTCTTCGACGACGCGGTGGCGGCGGCGAAGGCGCTCGACATCGCGCTGACCAAGCGGGGCAAGCACCAGGACGGCGATATTCCGATGTGCGGGGTGCCGGTGCATTCCCACGAAAACTACCTGATGCGGCTGATCCGCCAGGGCTTCCGCGTCGCCATCTGCGAGCAGATGGAAGACCCGGCGGAAGCCAAGAAGCGCGGCGCCAAATCGGTGGTCAAGCGCGACGTGATTCGCATCGTCACCCCCGGCACCTTGACCGAAGACGCGCTGTTGGATTCGCGGTCGGCCAATTGGCTGGCGGCGGCGGCCGAGACCGGGGGCAAGCTGGCGCTGGCTTGGCTCGAGCTTTCCACCGGCGAACTGGCGGTGCAGCCGGTGGACCGCGCCGGACTGGCGGCGGCGTTGGGCCGGCTTGACCCGCAAGAACTGCTGATTTCCGAAAAGCTCAGCCAGGAGCCCGACCTGTTCGAGGTGTGGGGCGAGTGGAAGCAGCGGCTGACCGTGCTGCCCAACCCGCGCTTCGACAGCGAAAACGGCCGTCAACGGCTGCTGGCGCTTTATAACGTCGGCGCGCTCGACGCCTTCGGCGCGTTTGAACGGGCGGAGGTGGCGGCGGCGGGCGCGCTCGCCGCCTATATCGAATTGACGCAAAAGGGCAAGGTTCCCCGGCTGTCGCCGCCGCGCCGGCTCGGCCCCGGCGCGGTGATGGAGATCGACGCGGCGACAAGGCGCAATCTGGAGCTTTCCCGCACCATGACCGGGGAGCGCCGCGGCAGTCTGTTGGCGACCATCGACCGCACCGTCACCGGCGGCGGGGCGCGGCTGCTGGCGCAGCATTTGGCGGCGCCGCTGACCGATCCGGCCGCCATCGACCAGCGGCTCGACATGGTGGGTTTTCTGGCGGAAGAGGAGCGCCTGCGCGACGACGTTCGCGGCGCTTTGGCGCAAAGCCCGGATCTCGAGCGGGCGCTTACTCGGCTGTCGCTGGGGCGTGGCGGTCCGCGGGATTTGGCGGCGATCCGCGACGGGCTGGCCGCCGCCATGCGTTTGCGGGCGCTGCTGGGGACGGCCGGCGGCGGTTTCCTGCCGCAAGGTTTGAGCGATATCGCCCAGGATCTTGGCCATCACGGCGAGCTGGTGGATACGCTGGGCCAAGCGCTGAGCGCCGATTTGCCGCTTTTGGCGCGCGACGGCGGCTTTATCCAACGGGGCTACTCGCCGCAACTGGACGAGCTGATAACCCTGCGCGACGAAGGCAAGCGGCTGATCGTCGGCTTGCAGGGGCGCTACGTCGACCTCACCGGCATCACCACCCTAAAGATCAAGCATAACAACGTCATCGGCTATCATATCGAGGTGACGGCGCAGCACGCCGACAAGCTGCATTCCGGCAAGCACCGCGACTTGTTCATCCACCGCCAGACCATGGCGAACGCCGTGCGCTTCGGCACGGTGGAGCTTTCCGAGTTGGAGCGCAAAATATCGGAAGCCCGCGACCGGGCGCTGGCGGTGGAGGGCGACCTGTTCGCCGAGTTGCTGGCGCTGACCTTGGCGCGCGGCGACGAGGTCGCCC
>CALGOL010000153.1 GCA_937960755.1 uncultured Azospirillum sp. | reverse complement strand
CGCCGCCGCTTCGCCAAGGTCTTCCTCCCCCGCGTCGCCGACGCCGCGCCGCGCGCCGGCCAATGAGACGTCTTGGCAAGGGAACGACGCCCACGCCAAGTCGGCGGCGCCCGGCAGATCGGCGGCCGTCAGGCTGGCGACATCGGCGACCTTAAGGTCGGCGCCGCCCCAGTTGGCGCGATAGCTGGCGGCCTTCTTGGCGTCGAAGTCATTGGCGAACAGACAGCGCCAGCCCGGCCCCAAACCCGCCCGCGCCATGCCGCCGCCGGCGAAAAATTCGTAAAATGTCCGCATCGCCCCTTGCCGTCCGCCGCTTCTACGCCGAAGCTGTGGCGCGAAGGTAACGGAGCGCGCCGCATCGGGCAAGGTTGCCTCCGGCGGGGCAAACTGCTAGGTTCCGCGCGCTTTCCAGCTCAATCCGTCGAGTCACACGTAAAGACAAGGTATTTTTCCGATGAAGGTGAACGCCAACGAAATGCGCCCCGGCCACATCCTGGAGCATAACGGCAAGCTGTGGGTGATTCAAAAGACCGCCATCGTCCAGCCGGGCAAGGGCGGAGCGTTCATCCAGCTCGAAATGAAGGACGTGCGCACCGGCGCCAAGAACATCGAGCGTTTCCGCACCCAGGAAACCGTCGAACGCGCCCGTCTCGACCAACATGAGATGACCTATCTGTTCGGCAGCGTCGAAGACGGCTTCACCTTCATGGATAAGGAAAGCTACGAACAGATCGCCATTCCGGCGGACATCGTCGGCGACCAGCACGTCTTCTTGCAAGACGGCATGGAAGTGACCGTTGAAAGCCATGAAGGCGTCCCGCTGTCGGTGTCGTTGCCCGGCAAGGTGACGCTGCAAATCGTCGAAGCCGACCCGGTGGTGAAGGGGCAGACCGCCTCGTCGTCGTACAAGCCGGCCAAGCTGGAGAACGGCGTGTCGATCCTGGTGCCGCCGCACATCGAATCCGGCACCCGCGTCGTGGTCGACACCGCTTCGGGCGAATACGTCGAACGCGCCAAGGATTAAGGATGATCGCGCCGGCCGCCGCGTCGGCGCGGATTTGATCCCTCCCCCCGCCGGGCTACGGAATTCATATATCTTCTAACGAATTGATCTTGATGAACTTTATCATGTCACCCCGGCGAAGGCCGGGGTCCAGAGCGCCTCAGATAAGTATCTGAAAAGGCTGGATACCGGCCTTCGCCGGTATGACGGTTAAAGGGTCAAAAATCAGGTTAAAGCGCAAGATGTGTGAATGCCGTAACCCTCTGGGGAGGGTTTTGTCGTAAAAGCGCACCCGTTTCAGTCAGGATATTCAAGCAATGGCCAACCGTTCCGCCGTCATCAACGTCATGGTCCGCGCCGCGGAAAAGGCGGCGCGCGGTCTCGTCCGCGACTTCGGCGAGGTCGAACAGCTTCAGGTCTCGCGCAAGGGCCCGGCCGATTTCGTTTCCGCCGCCGACACCAAAGCGGAAAACATCATCCGCGAAGAGCTGACCAAGGCCCGCCCCGACTACGGCTTCTTGCTGGAGGAAGGCGGCGTGGTGGAAGGGCGCGACGGCGTTCACCGCTGGATCATCGACCCGCTGGACGGCACCACCAACTTTCTGCACGGCCTGCCCCATTGGGCGATCTCCATCGCGCTGGAAAAGGCCGGGGAAATCGTCGCCGCGGTGGTTTACGAGCCGGTGCATGACGAATTGTTCTGGGCGGAAAAAGGCCAAGGCGCGTTTTGCAGCCATCAGCGCTTGCGGGTTTCCGGCCGCCGTCAATTGGCGGAGTCGGTGATCGCCTGCGGCGCGCCGTTCCGGGGCCATGGCGACCACCCGCGCTTCCTCGCCGAACTGCAAAAGGTGATGCCGGAAGTGGCGGGGATTCGCCGCTGGGGCGCCGCCTCGCTTGATCTCGCCTATCTCGCCGCCGGGCGCTACGACGCCTTTTGGGAGCGCGGGCTGTCGCCGTGGGATTGCGCCGCCGGGGTGCTGCTGGTGACGGAAGCCGGCGGCTTCGTCGCCGAAATCGAAGGCGGGCGCAACCCGATCTTCAGCAAATCCATCGTCGCCGCCAACGGGCAGTTGCTCGAGCCGTTGTCCAAGCTGCTGCGCGCCGCGGCGCCGGCCAAACCGGCCAGATCGGAAGAGCGTCGTGTAGGGAAAGAGTGTAGATCTCGGTGGTC
>CALGOL010000152.1 GCA_937960755.1 uncultured Azospirillum sp. | reverse complement strand
TCGTCATACCGGCGAAGGCCGGTATCCAGTCTTTTCAGATACTTATCCGAATTGCCCTGGACCCCGGCCTACGCCGGGGTGACGAGAAAAAAGGCAGGAAAATCAGAGCCTAAAAACACATGCCCGCGCCCCGCCCAAGGGCGAACGGGCGGGACGTACGGGCGGCTTAAGCTTTCCCCAACGCCTTGCGGACCCTGTCCAGCCCCCTTTGGACGTCGGCAATGTACGGATGATTGGGATCGAGGCGTTTTTGGAAGATTTCCAGCGCGCGGGCGAGGTGGGGTTCGGCAGCATCAGCCTCGCCCCGTTTGAACAAATGCCCGCCAAGGTTAAAATGGCTCCTACCGGTTTCCGGGTGGTCAGGGCCGCGCTCGGGGTGGTTGCGGCAAATCTCTAGCGCCCGTACAAAATGCCGGCCCGCCGCCGCCGCCTCGCCTTGGCGTTCCAGCACAAAGGCGAGGTTATTCAGCGCCACCGCCACCAAGGGGTGAAGGGGACCGTAAACGGCTTCAAAAATCTTCAGGCATCGCTGATGACAGCGGCGGGCGTCTTCTAGTTCGCCCAAATCCTGGTGCACGGTGCCGAGCCCGGCGAGGTAATAGGCGATATTGGGATGCTCAGGCGTCAGCGCCCGCTCACTAATCGTCAAGGCTCGCTGATACAGCGGCTTGGCCGCGGCGGCGTCCTCCATCACTCGCAGCAACTCGCCGAGATTGGACAAAGGAGCGGCGAGATCGGCATGGTCGGGACCGACCCGCGCCTCGGTCAACGCCAGCGCCCTTTCAAGCCAAATCTTCGCGGCGGGATAGTCGCCTTTGGCGAACCGCAGAAAAATTCCCATTTGGCTGCAAATCCGGCTCGCCGTTTTCAATTCCGGCGGCGGGTCGGGGAGCAGGGCGAACAACGCCTCGCCGTGCGGTAGCAGCGCATTGTACTGCGGCCACAGATCCACACGGTGTTGCACACCACCGATCAATGCTTGGTTCAGCAGCCGAATCGCCGCGGCGGCGCTGTCCTGCGGTTGCGGGTCGGCGGCGCGGATGATCTGTTGCGTCAGGCGGTGGACGGCGAAGCCGCCGCCAGTCTTGCGCAGCAAGGCGGCGCGCAACAACACCCCTAGCGCCGCGTCCACTGCCGCCGTCTTCGCCGGCCATTCGTCCAGTAGCCAGCGAGGGATGTCGTCGGCGGCAAGCCACGCCAGCGCCCTTAAAATCTCCAAAGCCAACGGTGATTCCCGCTCCACCGCCTGCGCCGACATGTCGATAACTTGCGGCAGGGTGCGGGCGTAGGTTTTATCCTGCGGCAGAAATTCCAGATACTTAACCGGCTGCTCCGCCAAACGCTTGGCGTATCCCGCCAAATCGCAGCCATGCGCCGCCACGTAAGCCGCGGCGGTTTCACAGGCCAGCGGCAGACAGCCCAAACGTACCGCCAGCTTTTCCGCCGCCGCCCTATCCGCATCGCCGCTGCGCAGGGTCAAGAAATCCGCCGCTTCGCCGAGCGGCCAGACCGCGACATCGCGCACCGCGGCGCGGGCGCGCCAATTGGGATTGCGCGAGGTTATCAGCAGATGCCCCCGCGGCGCGGCGGGCCACCATTTGGCGAGCGCCGCCGGGCTTTCGGCGTTGTCCAGCACCACCAGCCAGCCGCTTTCACGGTTCATCCAGTCCAGCACCGCGCCGCGGGTTTGCTCGGCGTTATTGGCGACCCGTCCCGGCAGGTTCAGCGCTTGCGCCAGCTTGTCGTAGCCGGCGTCGGCTTCGGTGTCGGTTTCCGCCGTCACCCACCACACGACCTTGTAATCGTCGGCTTGGCGGCGGGCGTATTCGGCGGCGAGTTGGGTTTTGCCCACCCCGCCCATGCCGTGCAGCAGCGCCGCCGGCCGCCCGCTCGCCAGCGTCTCGGCGATCCACTGCAAATCCGCTTCGCGTCCGGTGAACAGGTCATTCTTCAGAATCGGCAAATGGCGCAACCCGGCGGCGGGTTTGGGCGGGGTTTGGGGCAGCAGACGGATGAAGCCTTCCGCCACTTCCCGCCAGCCTTTGCTTTGCGGCGAGAAATCCCGCACGCATTTGCCGTCGCCGGGCACGACGTTGAGATTGCTGAACGGGCCGTCCCGCCACCCGGCGACATAATCGACGATCACCGCGACGACGACGCATTCCTTTGCGGCGTGACGCGCCAGCGCCCGTTTCATTTCAATGCAATAGCAGTAATCGGAAGCGAAAAAATGGGCCGAGATCAGCAGCGCCACCACGTCCGCCGCTTCCAGCGCTTGGGATATGTCGTCCTCGAAGGCGCCGCCGGGCAGGATTTGGCCGTCGTGCCAAGGTTCAACGCCATGAATGCGCACCAAGGGCGCCAGCGACGTGCGAAAGCCTTCGCACAGTTTTTTATCTTTACGCGCGTAGCTGATGAAAATCTTCATGGCGTTGCATCATGGCGTGACGATGCGCGTTAATGTATCAGTTTTTTCATTATATCGCGGGAAAATCGGATGAAGAAAAATAACCCTCTCCCCCCTGGGGAGAGGGTGGAGGCGAAGCCTCCGGGTGAGGG
>CALGOL010000151.1 GCA_937960755.1 uncultured Azospirillum sp. | reverse complement strand
CGAGATCTACCCTCTTTCCCTACACGACGCTCTTCCGATCTCGGAGCTGCTGGTGTCGCGGGCGGCGGCGCTGGCCGACGCGGTCAAGGCGCATGGCGCCGAGGGATACCGCCGGGCGGCGGCCGATTATCTCGCTTTTACGCTTTGGTTGCAGTTGGCGAGTTGGCTGCAACACCGCTTTGGCTGGAATGGGCCGCTGGCGCATCGCTTGACCATGCGTTTTGAAGTGCTGGTCAGCATGCAGATCGCGTTGTCGCGGTTGTTGAGCTTCGCCGACGTGACGCTGGCGCCGGTGCTGGGGCGCGATCTGTCGCACGCGCTGGCGGAAATGCTGCAAACCCGCCGTGACGAGGTGCTGCGTAGTCTGGAGGCGCTGGGCAAGCAGTACCCGGAATTCGCCCAGATCATTCAAGCGCAGTACATCGGCCGCGCCGCCTTGCGGTTGGAGGACGGCGAGTACCGCACGCTGCACGCCGAATCCATCATCAGCGCGGAAGTGCTGCGGGATTTGGAGCGGGATTTGGCTCGGCGGCGGCGGGCGCTAGAGCAAACCCCGCAGCTTGACTTGCGGCTGGACGCGGCGACGCTGCTGGGGCGGGTCAAGCTGTTTGAAGGCTTGCCGCCCGAGCGGCTGACCGAGGTGGCGGCGCTGTTGCGGCCGCGGCTGGCCTTGCCGGGGGAAACGCTGATCCGCCGCGGCGAACGTGGCGATTGCATGTATTTCATCGCGTCAGGCGCGGTGGAGGTGCTGGCGCCCGGTCTCGACCACCCGATTCATCTGGGTACCGGGGAGGTGATTGGCGAAATGGCGCTGTTGACGCGCGAACGGCGCAACGCCGATGTGCGCGCGCTGGGGTATGGTCAACTCTTGACGCTGCATGCGCGCGACTTCCATCGTCTGATGAAGCGCGACGCCGCGTTGCACGCCCATATCCGGGCGGTGGCGGCGGCGCGCAAGGCGGCGACGGCGAAACCGGCGGCGCCGGAAATCGCCCCTCCCGCCGCCGCCTCGCCGGCCTCATCGAGTGAAAATGCCGCCGCCTGACGCCTCGTCGCTGTTCGCCCGCGTAATGCCGCCGTTGTTCGTGTTGTTGTGGAGCACCGGCTTCATCGGCGCGAAATTCGGCTTGCCGTACGCCGAGCCCTTCACCTTCTTGCTGATCCGCATGCTGCTGGTGTCGTCGCTGCTGGCGGCCGCGGCGCTGCTGTGGCGGGCGGCGTGGCCGCGGTCGTGGCGGCTGACCGGCCATATCGCCTTGGCCGGCTTGCTGGTGCATGGCGGTTATCTTGGCGGAGTGTTCGTCGCCATTCACTGGGGCTTGTCGGCGGGGGCCACCGCTTTAGTGGTGGGTTTGCAGCCCCTGCTGACCGCCGCCTTGGCCGGGCCGCTGTTGGGCGAAAAAGTCAGCCGCGGCCAGTGGGCCGGGCTGGTGCTGGGCTTGATCGGCGTCGTCTTGGTGGTGTCGGCCAAGCTGGAGGCCGGGGCCGGCGCGCTGGTCGGCCTGATCCCCGCCGGGGTTTCGCTGCTGTGCATCACCTTCGGCACGCTGCATCAGAAACGCCACTGCGGCGGCATGGATTTGCGCTCCGGCGCCGCCATTCAATACGCCGCCGCCGCCGCGCTTTACGCCGTGCTGGCGGTCTCCACTGAAACCATGCAGGTGCGATGGACCGGGGAGTTCGTCTTCGCCTTGACGTGGCTGACCCTGGTGTTGTCGGTGGGGGCGATTTTCTTGCTGTTCATCATGATCCGCGCCGGCGCAGCCTCTAAAGTCGCCAGCCTGTTTTACCTGACGCCGCCCACGACGGCGCTGATCGCCTGGGGGCTGTTCGGCGAGACCATGGCGCCCCCCGCCCTGGCCGGCATGGCGCTGGCGGCGGCCGGGGTGTGGCTGGCGAATCGCAGTCAGGGTTGATTTTGTTAGTCTAACAAATCCTGGCCGCTGTGGCGCGTGACAGCGGCTTCCTATATATGGTCTATTATGCAAGCGACGGTCAAAATCGGCCGATTCGGCCGCATGTATCTGGCCGACCTAGCGGGAAGGCGGTTTAGCGATGGATAAGATGTCTCTCGACGATCCCGGCGCCATCCAGGCTATCGGCATTTTAGCCGACGTGCTGGACGAGGTCGCGGCGCCCGGCGCGCTGGACACCGTGATGGTGTCGAAGGCGCTGCGTCAGGTCATCGCCACCCGCTCGACCCCGGCTTTCGAGTTCGCCAGCCGCGCTTTCAACACGCTTGATCCGGCGGTGCGCCGGCAGGTCGCCGCCGACGCCGATCAGGCGGCCAATGAAGTGGCGGATTTGCGCGGTCGGGTGGGCGGCTTCCTCGCCACCGTGCCGAAGCGGCCGGAAACCCAGCGGGAGCGCGGCCCCG
>CALGOL010000150.1 GCA_937960755.1 uncultured Azospirillum sp. | reverse complement strand
CCACCCTCTCCCCAGGGGGGAGAGGGTTATTTTCCTTCACCCGATTGCCCTGGCGGCGACGCCAGGGCGATCATCTTGAAAAAGCCCAACGATAAAGGACGATGAAAGTGGTTTGGCGTTTCGTCCAGGCCGGACGAAATCATTTTGCGTGTAAAACGCAAAGTCCCCCGGCCGCCATGATTCGGCGACGGCTCCGGCGCGCCGGGTGTTGTGTCTTACGAGCGCATCCGTCATTGTGTTTCCCCCCTGACCTGCTTTGTTGGGTGATGCGGAGGCGAAGGACGAAGCGATGAGCGGCGAGCGGATCTATCTTTACGACACCACCTTGCGCGACGGCGCGCAGACCCAGGACGTCGATTTCTCCGTCGCCGATAAAATCGCCATCGCCAAGGCCATTGACGACATCGGCATGGATTACGTGGAAGGCGGCTGGCCGGGGGCCAACCCGACCGACGATCAGTTCTTCGCCGCCGACCCCGGCCTGAAACGCGCCAAATTCACCGCTTTCGGCATGACGCGGCGGCCCGGCCGCTCCGCCGCCAATGATCCGGGGCTGGCCGGGCTGTTCAATTCCTGCGCCGGCGCGCTCTGTCTGGTGGGCAAGACGTGGGATTTTCACGTCGACGTCGCCCTCGGCATCCCGCGCGACGAAAACCTGGAAATCATTGAAGACAGCGTGCGCGCCGCGGGCGCGGCCAAAGGCGAAGCGCTGTTCGACGCCGAACATTTCTTCGACGGCTACAAGCGCAACCCGGCCTATGCGATTTCCTGTCTGAAAGCCGCAGAACGGGGCGGCGCTCGCTGGATCGTGCTGTGCGACACCAACGGCGGCACCCTGCCCGACGAGATCGAGAGCATCGTCCGCGCCGTGGTGGTCGAACACGGGCTGCCGGGAGAAAAGCTCGGCATCCACTGTCATAACGACACCGAAAACGCCGTCGCCAACTCGCTGGCGGCGGTGCGCGGCGGCGTGCGCATGGTGCAAGGCACCATCAACGGCTTGGGCGAGCGCTGCGGCAACGCCAATCTCATCGCCATCATCCCCAGCTTGATGCTGAAAATGGGCTTCAAGACGGGGATTGACGAAACCGGCCTGCCGCGGCTGACCGAGCTTTCCCGCATGCTGGACGAACGGCTGAACCGCGCGCCCAATCGCCACGCCGCTTACGTCGGGGCCAGCGCCTTCGCCCATAAGGGCGGCCTGCACGTCTCGGCGGTGGAGAAGGACCCGACGTCCTATGAGCATGTCCGCCCCGAACAGGTGGGCAATCGCCGGGTGATCGTCATGTCCGATCAGGCCGGCCGCTCTAATGTCGTCGCCCGCGTGCGCGACATGGGGCTGGACATCGACCCCGCCGACTCGCGGCTGGGCAAGCTGGTGGATCTGGTCAAGCAGCGCGACACCGACGGCTACGCCTATGACACCGCAGAAGCCAGTTTTGAGCTGCTGGTGCGCCGCGAGTTGGGCCTTGTGCCGAGCTTTTTCCAGTTGAAGCGCTTCCATGTCACCGACGAGCACCGCTACAACGCGCTGGGCGTGCCGGTGGTGGAATCCGAGGCGGTGGTGCGGCTGGTGGTGGCCGACCGCGAATATCACGAGGTCGCCGACGGCAACGGCCCAGTGCATGCGCTGGACCGCGCCATGCGTCGGGCGCTGGAGACGGCCTATCCCGACATCGCCCGCATCAAGCTGACCGATTACAAGGTGCGCATCCTCACCGCCTCCACCGGCACGGCGGCCAACACCCGCGTACTGATCCGCTCGCAAAATGGCGACGCCGGGGAATGGTCGACGCTGGGCGTCTCCACCAATATCATCGCCGCCTCGGCGCAGGCGCTGATCGACAGCTACACCTATAAACTGCTGCGGGACGGGGCCAAGCCGTCCGCCAAACCCTGACGCGAAAACCATGACATCCGGCAAAGACCCCAACCGCCCGTCGATCCTCGGCGGCCCGGCGATTATCCTCGTCGAGCCGCAGATGGGCGAAAACATCGGCGCCTGCGCCAGAGCCATGCTGAACTGCGGCCTGACCGACCTGCGGCTGGTGCGGCCGCGCGATGGCTGGCCGAATGAAAAAGCCTGGGCGTCGGCGTCGGGGGCCGACATGGTGCTGGACAACGCGCGCCTTTGCGCGACGCCGGCCGAAGCGGTGGGCGACCTGAACGTCGTCTACGCCACCACGGTGCGCACCCGCGGCATGATTCAAGAATTCGTAACCCCGAGGCTGGCGGCGACGCAGATGCGCCCACTTTATACGGCGGGGCATAAGGTCGGGGTGATGTTCGGGCCGGAACGGTCAGGGCTGACGAATGACGACCTGACCTTGGCGGAAAAGCTGATTACCGTGCCGCTGAACCCGTCGTTCGCCTCGCTCAATCTGGCGCAAGCGGTGCTGCTGATCGGCTACGAGTGGTTCCAGACCGGCGAAGTCCCGCCCGACGTCCAGTTGCACACCGGCCAAACCCGATTGGCGACCAAGGCGGAGATGGTCAATCTGTTCGAGCGGCTGGAGACGGCGCTTGATCCCACCGGCTTTTTCACCAGCGAGGAAAAGCGCCCCAGCATGGTGCGCACGCTGCGCAACGCTTTGGAGCGCATGCAGATGACCGAACAGGAAGCCCGCACCTTCCACGGCGTGATTACGGCGCTGGCGGGTAAGAAGAAGGGCTAGGCGGCGGCCAGCAATCGTTCAACGCCCGCCAACAAGGCGTTGTAGCTGGCGGATGCGTTGCCGGTTTTCTCCAGCGTCGCCGCCATGGCGCGGGCGCCGGCGACTTTCTGAAACGACGGGAGCAGGCGCGCCAACTCGACGCTAGGCTTGGCCAGAGCGTCCGGGTCGCGAAATTTCGACTTTTTGCCGATACTCGCCAGTTTCGGCGCCTGAAACGCCGCCGCCAAGGCGGCGGGCGCGCCGAGATACCACGCCTCCAACTCCTGACAGACAATGCGCACCAGAGTATCCGGCCGGCCGGCGTCGGCGCACAGCTTGGCGATTTCCTGCTTGCGCGCGATACAGTCGCCGCCGTCGTTATCAATCAGCACAATAAAGCGCGCTTCAGTCCCCCAGGCGCGCAGCTTGCGGGGCGCACTACGCTTTAAGTCGTTCTTGCCCTCGTGGGGAACGCTTCGGAAGGATAAATCGGGAAACAGGCGCGGCAATAAGCCGTCCAGCAACGTCGCCATCGACGGTTCTTCGGTGAGGAAAACCAGCATGGCCGTCACGTCTCCGCCCGATCAAGGAAGCCCTGACGCCACAATTCCCCCGGCGAGTCCCCTTCGGCGACCAAGCGCGTCAGCAAAGGATTATCCGACGCCCGCTCAACGGTGGTGAAGCCATCCTTCTTCACCAGCCGGTAAATCTCATCGAGTTTTACGCCGTTTAAAAAATCTGGCGAATGGGTGGAGACGAACACCTGCCCGCCGTTGCGGGTGTAGTCGCGAAACTCTTCCACCAGTTCCCGCATTAACTGAGGATAAAGTTGATTCTCCGGCTCCTCGACCGCCAGCAAAGGGTGCGGCTTAGGATCGTGCAGCAGCACCAGATAGGCGAACATTTTGATCGTGCCATCGGAAACGTAACGGGCGATAAACGGATCTTTGAAACTGCCGTCCTGAAAACGCAACACCAGCCGGCCGTCCTCGGTCGCCTTGGCTTCGACCTTGGAAACGCCGGGAACCCTTTCCTTCATCTTATCCAATACCCGGTCGAAAACCGCGCGATGGTGCTCGTAAAGATACTGCGCCACTTGGGCCACGTTATCGCCGTGGGTTGAAAGGTGTTCGGCGTAGCCGAATTCGGCGCTGGGACGGGCGTCGTTGATGTGAAAGTCCGAAATATGCCAATTCTCAATCAGGCTGCGGAACTCGGCGACGACGCGGAATTCTTTGAATTGCCCCAGCCCTTTGATCGCCAAAACGCTGGGATCGTCCAGCACATGCTCGGCGCGCACTTCCTGCGCGCCTTCCTGCATGTAGGCGAATTCATTGGTGATCGCCGTGCCCCGGCCATGGCCGAAGTTAACAAAATGCCAAGGCTTACCCGATGATCCTCGTCGGAATTTAAGAATTTCGCGCTCGACGACGGGGCGTCCCCGATCAACACCGATTTTCAACTCGTAAGTCGCCAGCCGGCCGCCGCTTTCACGGAACTTCACCGTTATGCCTATTGGCCCCTTGGCGCCGCGACTAATCAGTTCGTTAAATCCGCCGCGTCGCGCCACGGCTTGCATGACATTCTGCGCCAAGGCGTCTTTCAAGAAGCTAAAGACGTCGAATAATGTTGATTTGCCCGAGCCGTTGGCGCCCACCACCACCGCCATGCGCGGCAGATTGGCGAGCTTGGCCTTGCGAAAAAGGCGATAGTTTTCCAGCTCCAGCGCTTCAATTTGCATGGCCGCCCCCCGCCTCCGCTATTTGCCCCCGTCGCCCTACCCCTGCCGGACCGCCGCCACCCCTTGGCGGGCCAGCGCGTCGGCCCGTTCATTCTCCGGGTGGCCGGCGTGGCCGCGCACCCAATGAAACGTCACGTCATGCGCCGCCCGCGCCGCGTCCAGCGCCTGCCACAAATCGGCGTTCTTCACCGGGGCCTTCGCCGCGGTCTTCCAGCCCCGCGCCTTCCAGCCGCCGATCCATTCGGTGATGCCCTTCTTGACGTATTCGCTGTCGGTGTAGAGCCGCACCGTCGCCCGGCGCTTCAGCGCCTCCAGCCCGCGGATCGCCGCCGTCAGCTCCATGCGGTTATTGGTGGTCTCCGGCTCGCCGCCGAACAACTCCTTCTCCACCCCGCGCCAGCGCAGCACCACCCCCCAGCCGCCGGGACCGGGATTGCCGGAACAGGCGCCGTCGGTGAAAATCTCCACCACTGCAACAGATTCGGCCGCTTCGCCCGGCGGGTTGTCGCTCACGGGGCCGGGTCCAGGCCGTATTCGCCGACGCTTTTGACGCCTTGATGGAAGCGCAGCTTACGGGCGTACTCGAGCGGGTCTTTCGGCCGTACGAACGCCCCCGGCGGATGGTTCAACCAGTCGTAAAGCCGGGTGAGTAAAAACCGCAGCGCCGAGCCGCGGCACAGCAACGGCAAAGCGTCGCGTTCCGCCTCGCTCAAGCGGCGCACCCGCTCATAGCCCGACAACAGCGAACGGGCCTTGGTGGCGTTGAACGGGCCGTCCGGCTCAAAACACCAAGCGTTCAGGCAAATCGCCAAGTCATAGGCGAGGAAATCATTGCAGGCGAAGTAGAAGTCGATCAGCCCCGACAGGGCGTCGCCGCGGAAAAACACGTTGTCGGGAAACAAATCGGCGTGGATGACGCCGCTCGGCAAATCCGTGGGCCAAGCCGCTTGCAACGCCGCCAACTCCGCCGCCAGATCAGCCGCCAAACCGGGGCGCACCTCGTCGGCGCGCACCGCGGTGTCGTCGAACAGCTTGCGCCAGCCCGCCAGCGACAAGGCGTTGGGGCGGGTCAGGGTAAAGTCGCGGCCCGCCTGATGCAGCGTCGCCAGCGCCGCGCCCAGTTCGGCGCAGTGGCCGGCGGTGATGCGCCGCGCCGACATGCCGTTGAGGAAGGTCACCAAAGCCGCCGGGCGGCCGCACATTTCCCGCAAGGCTTGGCCGTCGCGGCCATGCACCGGCAAAGGGCACGACACCCCGCGCTCCGACAAATGCTCCATCAGGCCGAGGAAGAACGGCAAATCCTCCCGCCGGGTGCGCTTTTCATAAAGCGTCAGGATGTAGCGGCCGCGCTCGGTCTCCAACATGAAGTTGGAGTTCTCGACGCCCTCGGCGATGCCTTTGCACGACAAAGGGCTCCCCAGGTCGTACCCGGCGAGGAAAGCCTCCAACTCGTCGTCGCTGACTTCGGTGTAAACAGCCATAACCACGCCGGATAAAGGTTTTAACCGCCGCGGTCAAAGGTAAAAAGGCGCCGCGCCGCCTTCCCCGTCAGCGACCGCTGCGCGGATCGCGGCTCATGCCCTTGGCGGCCAGCTCCTCCAGATAGGCCGCCCAGCGCTCCGCCTGCTCGGCCCCCAACTCATAGAGATAGTTCCAAGTGAAGATTCCGCTGTCGTGCAGATCGTCGAAGACGATTCGCACGGCGTAATGCCCGACCGGCTCCAGACTTAGAATGCCGACGTGCATCCGGCCGCCCACCGTCTGGCGCTGGCTGGGGGCGTGGCCCTGCACCTCCGCCGATGGACTGTGGACGCGCAGATACTCCGCCGGCAGGGAAAAGCTCGCCCCGTCGTCGAAATCGACCTCCAGCCGCTTTTCCTCCTTGCGCAGGCGGATTTCCGTCGGCCAGGACCGCGTCCCCATATCGCCAGCAGTCTGGTCTTCCGCGTCGCCGCTCATCGTCGGGCGTCCCCTATGCTTGGTTACTGGTCAATCTGGCGGGCTTCGTCCACCAGCATGATCGGGATGCCGTCGCGGATCGGATAGGCCAAACCCGCCTGCTCGCTCACCAGCTCCTGCGCCGCGGCGTCATAACGCAACTGCCCCTTGGTCAGCGGACACACCAGGATCTCCAACAGCTTGGGATCGACGGCGCGGGCGCCGGCGCGGGCTTCGGCCGCTTGTTCGGTCATAACGAGGTTCTCCAGTCGCCAATATTGGGCAATGTCGGGCAATGTTGCGGGGGGCGATCAGTGGGCGCGCTGGCCGCACGGATCGCCATCGCCAAGAATGGCCATCTCCACCAGCGCAATCAAGAGATTGGCGCGCTCGGTAAGGTCCGCCGCCTCCAAAATCGCCTGTTTTTCGCAGGGCAGGAAGGGGCAGATCATCGCCAGCGCGTTCACCAAGCGCTCCTCCGCCGCATTCTCCAACGCCGACCAGTCCACCGACAGGCCATGGGTCTTAAAGTACGTCCGCAAGGCCGCCAACAGCCGCGGGCGGTCGAGCCCGCCGCTTTCCTCGCCGCCGAGATCGCGGGCGTAGTGATCCCACGACGGCTCAACCTGACGATAGCCGCCCGCCGCCGCCGCCAGCTCCGCCGTGACGATGAAGCGGCTTACCCCGGTCAGCGTGATGAGATAGCGCCCGTCCTCGGTTTCGGAAAACGAGGTGATGCGCCCGGCGCAGCCCAAACCATAAACCGGCGGGGCGGCGTCGCGGCAATCAGGGTCAAGCGGCTGCACCATGCCGATTAGTCGGTCGCCGCGCAGCGCGTCCTCCACCATCGCTAAATAGCGTGGTTCGAAGATGTTGAGCGGCAGCTTCCCCCTGGGCAGCAGCAAAGCGCCGCTCAAGGGGAAAATCGGCAGGACCCGCGGCAGCGAAGCCGTGATGGACGGCTTCGGGCGGCGGCGGGGCGGTTCGGCGTCGGGCTTCGGGCTCATGCACATAGACATAGAGCCCAAATCTCAAGAGAACAGGATGGTCGACAAACGCTTGCGCGTCGCCACGGTCAGCGGGTCCATGTGGCCGAACGCCTCAAAGAACTTGACCAGTTGCTTGCGGGCGCCGTCGTCGTTCCAGGTGCGGTCGCGGCGAACGATCTCCAACAACTCGTCCACCGCGGCTTCGCGCTTGCCGGCGGCGAACAGCGCCATGGCGAGGTCGAAGCGGGTCTGGTGGTCGTTCTTGTCCTGCGCCAGCTTTTCCATCAACTCCGGGATCGGGCCGGCGTTTTGCGCCTGCAACGCCACGTCCAGCGCGGCTTTCGCCGCGACGATTTCCTTATCCTTGGCGATGGCGGCGGGAACGCCGCCAAGCATGCCCTTCGCGTCGTCGAACTGTTCAGCGGCGATCAACGCCTTGACCATGCCGGCGTAAGCCGGGGCGCATTCCTGATCGACTTCCAATATCTGAGCGTAGATGTCGGCGGCGGCGGCGGGCTGGTCGCCTTCCAACAGCGCCTTGGCCTGCTCCAGCGCGGCTTCCAAGCTGTCGTCCGCGCCGCCGCCGGCGGCGCCGGCCGCCTGAATCAGCCGATCAACGAAAGCTTTGACCTGCGATTCGCTCTGTCCGCCGACGAAGCCGTCCACCGGGCGGCCCTGGAAGAAGGCGTACACCGCCGGGATCGACTGGACGCGCAGTTGCGAGGCGATCATCGGGTTTTTGTCGGTGTCGATCTTGACCATGCGCACCTTGCCCTTGGCGGCGCGCACGGTCTTTTCCAGGATCGGCCCCAACTGTTTGCACGGCCCGCACCACGGCGCCCAGAAATCGACGATCACCGGCGTCTTCATCGACGCTTCGATGACGTCGGCCATGAAGGCGCGGTCGGAAGAATCCATCACCACGTCGTCGGTTCCGGGAGCGGCGCCGGCAGCAGCTCCGAGGCCGGCGGGTCCGGGGGCGGGTTTCTTGGGCTGTCCGAAAGAAAACATGGCGGTTCCGATCCGATAGGGGAGAAACTGGATGCGTCGAGGCAGAAATAAGCGTGCCGACGCGCTACGGCAAGTCGCCAGACGGCGGGTAGGTTTATTCCATTGCGATTAAGCCGCGGAAACGGCGGCGCCGAAATCGGCGATCAACGGATCATGACCGCAGGCGCGGATGAAGCGCAACAGACCGTCCGGCGTCACCGCCGTGGTCATGTTGTTGACCAGCGGATGGTAATTGAGCGGCGAGCGGTCGAGCATGGCTTTTTGCAGCACGACGCGCACCTGAAGCGCCTTGTCGTTAATCAGCGCGAACGGCGTGACCGAACCGGGGCGCACGCCCAAAGCCGACCACAGCCGATCCGGCGAGGCGAAGGACAGCCGCGGCGAACCGATGACCGCATCCAACCGGCCCAATTCTATGCGCGCATCCTCCAGCGCCACCACCAGCCAATAGCCGCCCTTCTTGTCTTTCAAGAACAGGTTCTTGCAATGGCCGCCGGGCAGCTCGCCGCGCATCGCCTTGCTTTCCTCCACCGTATAGACCGGCGGATGATGATGGGTGACGGCGTCGACGCCGATTTCCATCAAGCGGGCGAGCAGCGCTTCGGCGCTGGTGGGCGGGGCTTCCATATCGGGCGCTGCGTTCATCATGGGGTGGTTATAGCCCGGCCGCTAAAGGGGCCGACGAAAAAAATGCGCGCGATGAAAAAAAATGAAACATGACGCTTGCATCGCGCCGCCGAATGCGTATAGTCCCGCCCACGCCGCCGGGACGACCGGCAGCGACGAAAACCGGAAGACGGCGTGCCTAGCCAAGTTGTTGATCCGGTGTCGAAATTGGTGATGCGGGCGTAGCTCAGGGGTAGAGCACAACCTTGCCAAGGTTGGGGTCGAGGGTTCGAATCCCTTCGCCCGCTCCATTTCGACAAAAGGTGAAAGGTTCGGTGAAAGCCGAACGTTCGGAGTGCGGGCGTAGCTCAGGGGTAGAGCACAACCTTGCCAAGGTTGGGGTCGAGGGTTCGAATCCCTTCGCCCGCTCCATTTCACCTTGCAATCTGTCAGATAACGATAAGGGCCGCAGGCGCATCGCCGCGGCCCTTCGTCGTTTCAGCACCGCGACGCGGTCAGATCGGAAGAGCACACGTCTGAACTCCAGTCACCTTGTAATCTCGT
>CALGOL010000149.1 GCA_937960755.1 uncultured Azospirillum sp. | reverse complement strand
TGGATCGGGCTAGCGGCGCGGGTCTCGCCGCCGCCGCCCTCGCCCTTGAAGCGGCCCAACAGGCTGCGGAAGCCCTGTTCGGCTAGAAACGCCCGCAGCTTTTCACCGTCCAGCGGCCGGCGGGCGAGGTCGTCGAGCGGGACCGGAACCGGCGCTTCGTCGCACAGCAACACCAACTGACGGGAAATGCGCGCCAGTTCGGCGTTTTCCAGCAGCTTTTGCCGGCGGGCGGGCTGCTTGATTTCGCCGGCCCGCGCCAACAAGGTTTCAAGGTCGCCGTATTCGGTGATGAGTTGGGCCGCCGTCTTGACGCCGATGCCTGGCACGCCCGGCACGTTATCGACGCTGTCGCCGGCCAGCGCCTGCACGTCCACCACCTTTTCCGGCGGCACGCCGAACTTCTCCAGCACCGCGTCGGGTCCGATGGCGCGGTTTTTCATCGGGTCGAACAGCCCGACGCCGGGGCGCACCAACTGCATCAAGTCCTTATCCGCCGACACCACCGTCACCGGGCGGCCCTGCTCCGCCGCCAGCCGGGCGTAGGTTGCGATCAGGTCGTCGGCCTCATAGCCTTCCAACTCGACCGCCGGGACGTTGAAGGCTTCGGTGGCGGCGCGGATCAGCGCGAATTGCGGAATCAGCTCTTCGGGCGGCGGCGGCCGGTGAGCCTTGTATTCCGGGTAAATCTTATTGCGGTAGTTTTCCCGCTTGGTGTCGAAAATAACCGCGATGGCTCCGGCGGCGGCGTCGGCGTCGGCCAGCAGCTTAACCAGCATGTTGCAGAAGCCCAACACGGCGTTGACCGGCGTGCCGTCCGGCCGATTGAGCGGCGGCAGGGCGTGAAACGCCCGGAAAATAAAGCCGGAGCCGTCAATCAAAAACAGCGGGGCCGACATGAGCTTCCTCCATCATGCGCCCGGTCAGGAAAAAGGGCGCCGCGCCGGAGCTTGGCCGATTGCGGCGGGATTTGTCGAGACGTTTGCGACGTTGGTCCGACGCGCCGTCAGCTGGCGGCGCTGTTGCGATTGCGGACGAATTCTTCAAAGGCCGGCGGGGGCAAGGGTGGGCTGTACAGGAAACCCTGCACCCGGCTGCAACGCTGCTCTTGCAGAACCAAGGCTTGCTGTTGCGTTTCCACCCCTTCGGCGATGATGTCGAAGCCCAGACTTTCCGCCAGCGTGACGATGGCGCCGACAATGGCCGGGTCGGTGACCGAAGTTTCAATGTCGCGCACGAAGGAGCGATCGATCTTCAACGTATCAATCGGGAAGCGCTTGAGATACGCCATGGAGGAATAGCCGGTGCCGAAGTCTTCGATGGAGAGGCGCAAGCCAAGTTTCTTCAAGTCTGTCAGGACGTTGACGGCTTTTTCGATGTCGCCGATCATGGCGCTTTCGGTCAACTCCAGCTCGACCCGCGCAACATCGACCCCTGAGTCCTGGATGGCGTCGCGCACGAAATTGACCAGCCGGTTGTCCTGGAACTGCCGTGGCGACAGATTGACCGACACATTGTCCAGCACCAAGCCATCCGCCGCCCAGGCCGATATCTGCCGGCAGGCTTCGTGAATCGTCCAGCAACCCAAATCCCAAATCAGGCCGGTTTCCTCCGCCAGCGGGATGAACTCGCCGGGGTTGACCATGCCGCGGGTCGGGTGACGCCAGCGGATCAGCGCTTCGGCGCCGAACACCTGCCGGGTCCGCATGTCGATTTTGGGCTGATAGTAGAGCTGAAATTCGTTGCTGCCGATGGCGCGGCGCAGATCGTTTTCCAGATTGAGGTGCAACCCGTGCTGCTCGCGCATGCTGGGATCATAGAACGCAAAGCGGCGCTCCGGCGTGCGCTTGGCGTTATACATCGCCATGTCGGCGTTGCGCAGCAACTGGTCGGCCGTCTCGCCGTCGTCGGGATAGAAGGCGAGGCCGATGGAGGCGCGGCAGAACAGTTCATTATTGCGCACGACGAACGGGTCGGACAGCGCGTACATCACCTTGTCGGCCAACCGCACCCCGGCGGACACATCGGCGGCGTCAGGCGCCACGATCAAAAATTCGTCGCCGCCCAGCCGGCCGATGGTGTCGGAAACCCGCGTGCAACTGCGCAGACGCTTGGCCACCAGCTTCAACAGATCGTCGCCAGCCTGATGACCCAGCGTGTCGTTCACCAGCTTGAAACGGTTGAGATCGATAAACGCCACCGCCACCTTGGTGTTGTTGCGCTGGGCGCGAACGATGGCGTCCTCCAGCCGTTCGCACACCAGCCAGCGGTTGGGCAGGTCGGTAAGCCGGTCGAAACTGGCCTGATAGCGGATCTGATGTTCTTGCGATTTGCGCTGGCTGATGTCGGCCAGCACCAGCACGAAATGCTCCAGCGCGCCGACCGGCGAGCGCACCGCCGTCACCGACATCATGGCGGCGAAGGCGTCGCCGTTGGCGCGCACGCTGGTCACCTCGCCCTGCCACGCCCCGGCGTTGCGCGCGGTGATCCAGATGTTCTCCACAAAGGCGCGGTCGTGCGCCCCCAGCGCGAAGACGGCGAGCGGCCGTCCCACCACCTCGCCGCCGCCCCGGCCGGTGATGGCGGTATAGGCGGGGTTAACCGCTTTAACGTTAAGATCTGCGTCAATAATCAAAATGCCGTCGGCGACGCTGTCGAACACGGTGGCGAGCAGGCGGATTTTTTCTTCCTGCTCCTTGCGTTCGGTGATGTCTTCAACCGTGCCTTCGTAATAGCGAACGCCGCCGAACGGGTCGCGCACCGCGCGGGCGTTTTCGGTGATCCAGATGATCGAGCCGTCGCGGCGATAGACCCGCGCTTCAAAGTTCCGCACGACGTCATGACGCGCCATGGTGTCGGTGAAAGCGGCGCGGCGGCCGGCGTCGACGTACAACTGGCCGGCGATATCGGTCAGCGAACCGATTAAATCCATCGGCGAATCATAGCCGTAAATTCGCGCCAACGCGGGATTGGCGCGCAGATACCGCCCGTCCATCGTGGTGCGATAGATGCCCTCGACCGCGTTGTCGAAAAAGCTCTTGAAATCAGTTTCAGAGTCGACGACGGCATGGTCTTGGCCGCGGCGCGCCGGCGTTGCAATCGGCAGGGTGATGCGAACGGCGTTCTCCACCGCTCAAGCGCCCCGCAACGGCGCCAAAGCCTGACCGTCGATATAACCCGCGTCGAAACCGTCAGCCAAAGGCTGGGCGTGATCGATGCGGGCGAATTTAACGAAGGTCATGACGGCTCCTCTCGTGGCGACAGAAGCGCGCCGACGATCTAGATTCGAATGATAGCGGATTTTTTTAGCGGGCAAAACATTGTTCGCAGTCCGTGGACGAATAATATGTCGCATCGGATCGATTTGTACCCGCCGCGCTTCAGGTTGATAAAGCTTGCCGCATTGCTTTTTCTTGTGGGCTGCAAAGCGAATAAATAATTTGCCAATTAACATCGCTATCAAAATGACTATGATTTATACAATTAAACAGACAGGCGTCACAACTTTAGATCGGTCGCTTAAAGATCGGCGCGCCGAAGCTTGGCGGCGCGCCGACAGTCGCAGGGCCGCGTTAGTGACCGTGTCCACCGACTTTGGCGCCGGCTTTCAGCACGTACTTGCGGGAGCAATAGGGGCAAACCGCCTCGTGTTGCTGACCGAGCGTCAGATACACCAGCGGATGGCCAAGCGCGCCGCCGCCGCCGTCGCACCCCACGGGATCGTGATCGACTTCAATGGTTTCCACCGGCTTCATGCGGTTAGCCTTCCTTCCAGTAAAGCGAGCGATCTGCGCGGACCGGACCTTGCTCGCCGCCGATTGGGGGCGCTATGCCGGCGCCCGCGCGCGCCGATAAATACGGCGGCGAACCATAAGCCATCGCCGTACAGGGGCGCAACTCTTCAGTTGTCGCACTTTACGCCAAGAGGCCGGCGGTCCCGCCGGAGAAATACGGCGAGATCAGCGGCTTGGACTGGTCATGAAGGGCATGTATTTTTTGTCGGCCCCCTGGATATGCTCCAAAAGCCATTCTTTTAGTAAGAGAATAAGGTCAATTCGCAGCATGACGGCGTCGCTTTCTTCAAACTCGGCCCGTTGTCGTGCGATTTCATCGATAAAATAACGATGCGCCTCCCGGTGTGTCGCCAGATCGGGAAAGCCGCATTCCTCCATTTTTCTTTCTTCGCGGCTGAAGTGATATTCGGTGTAATTTTCTAAATCCTGTAGCAGCTTGCTCAGATCTTCTTTGCTTCGATTGGCGATTCCCGACGAAAGCACGTCGTTGAACAGCTCAAGCAAGCGCATGTGGTCCTTATCGAGCGTCGCGACGCCGACGCTCATGCTTTCATCCCAGGCGATGAATTCCATGACCTTCACGCCCCTCCCAGTTTTAACGCGACCTATTAGACGACGGCTCCCGTCGTCGCGCAAGGACGCTCGCGATAAAGGGGGCGTGACGAATAGTCCGATGCGGGGAAGCGGTTTGAAGTCGATGGTTTTTCCGGTACTATTTGGATTAGTCGCTCCGCCAACAAAACAAGCGTTCCGCCATGCCCGTCGCCGACATTGCTGAAAAAAAGCGCGCTTTGGACGCCGCCCGCCCGGTTCCGGCCGTTGCGGTTCGCACGCTCGCCGATTGGTTTGAGCAGGAATTGACCGTCGCCGCCGTCGCGGTGGAGCGCGCCGGACTGTCGCGCGACGACGTGCTTGGGGTGCTGGCGCGCGGCAAGCCGTCGCGCACCCTGCCGCAGGGCGCGCAAAAGCTGGCGCTCAATCACAAGCAGGCGCTGGAGTTGCAGGCGCGCTTGTCCTATCCGCAAAACGGCTTCACCAGCGAGCGCACGGTCTGCGCCTTTCATAGCGTGCTCTATCAGGGGATAGACGAGGCGCCGGGCAAGTATCGCGACGGCCCGCCTGACGATGACGACGGCGCGCCGGACCCGGCGAAGCTGCGGGTGTCGATGTCGGCGCTCAGCGGCTGGTTGCGGCGCTGCGACGGCGGCGTCGACAGCGCTTGGGAGGCGCATTTGCGCATCATGCGCATCCGGCCGTTCAACCAGGGCAACGCCGCGGTGGCGCTTTTAGTGACCAACACCATGCTTAATCGCGCCGGTTTCCCGCCGATCATCGTTGGCGAAGACGTGATTGAAGAATACGAACAGGCGATTTTGCGGGCGAAAATCGCCGACGACCGCATGGCGTTTCGTCATCTGGCCGTAGAGCTGCTGGATCGCAGCCTTGATTTGTGCCTGGCCGGAACGGCGCACGCCGACGGCTTGGCCGACCGCGGCGCGCACGACCTGTTCGGCGGCTACGAATCGTAGCTCATCAGCGATTTGGCTGGCGCATCCAGCTTCGTGCGGCCGTCCAGGAAGGTCAGCTCCACCAGGAAGGCGGCGCCCGCCACCGTTCCGCCCATGCGGCGCACCAGATTGATCGCCGCGGCGCAGGTGCCGCCGGTGGCGAGCAGATCGTCAAGCACGACAACCCGCTGACCGGGCTTCACCGCGTCGGACTGCAATTCGATGGTGTCGCTGCCGTATTCAAGGTCATAGCTGTATTCGACGGTGTCGCCGGGCAATTTGCCGCGCTTGCGCACCATGGCGAAGCCGGCGTTCAACTCCAACGCTAAGGGCGCGGCGAGCAAAAAGCCGCGGGATTCGATGCCCACCAGTACGTCGGGCTTCCATTCGCGCACCCAATCCGCGACCTGACTCACGGCGGCGCGCCACGCCGGCGCGTTCGCCAGCAGGGGCGAGATGTCGTAAAACAAAATACCCGGTTTGGGAAAATCGGGAACGCCCCGAATGTGCTGCTTGAAATCCATCGCGCATCGATTCCTGACAAAGGTTGCTCGACAGTTTATCCGCAAAGCAGCCTTGTCGGCAAACGGCGCGTCACGCATTTGCAATGCGGAAAAAGCCGTGGCGCGGATCGTCGCGACACGCCATCATTAAGCGACCAATCAGTTTGACTAGGACGAAGCGGCGCGGGGCGGCGAATGGACGAGTTCGATCAGCTTCCTTTCGAGACGTTGCGGGCGATGGCCGACGCCGCGGCCGAGGTGAAAAACTGTCGGCGGGTGCTGGCGAAAACCGGCGACACCATTTTGACCGAATTGCTGCGCGGCGTCGGCGCGCCGGCGGAATGGCGTCACTACCCGCCGGGCGACGTTTACGACGGCGAGTATCACGCGCAGTATTATTACCACTCGCACGCCGCGGCTGAACGGCGGCCGGGGGAGCACGGGCATTTCCACACCTTCTTGCGCCCGTTGGGCATGCCGGCGGGTGTAAAGCCGGCGTTGCTGCCGGACGCCGGGCGAGCGCTGGGCGAAAACGACGCGCTCTCCCATTTGGCAGGCATATCGGTGGACGCCAGCGGCGAGGTGACGCGGCTGTTCACCACGAACCGGTGGGTGACGGGGGAGACGTGGTACGCCGCCGACGACGTCACGGCCATGCTGGATTGCTTCGTCATCGACCACGCCCGGCCGTCCTGGCCGCTCAACCGCTGGATCACCGCCGTTATCAGGCTGTATCGCCCGCAGATCGTCGACCTGCTGCGGCGTCGCGACGCAGCCCTCGCCGAGGCGGGCGGTTTGGACGGCAATCCTTATGAAGATCGCGCGCTGGAGACGCCGTCGGAGATCGAGATCGACGCGGAAACCCATATCCGGCAAGTCGAGCGAGCATGGCGCGCCGCCCGCCGCCGACATGAAGACCGGCTCTAATCAAAGAGCGTTAGTCTCGTATTAACGACGTTGCCCGTTAGATTCAAAAAAACGTAGAATGGGAGACGCGGTCGGCGCGAAGCCGCCCGGAACCAAGAATGACGAAAATCGCGCGCGAGGGGAACTGGGGTCATGTCGGATCATCTGTCTAAAGACGATGTGGCCAAGCTTTTGGCGGAGCCTTCGGCCGCCAACCGCGCCGATCTCGCCGCCAAAGTGGCCAAACAGTTCGACGCATCGGCATTGACCGCCGCGGAACGGCGGCTGGCGGAAGACATCATTCGCGTGATGGCGCATGACGCGGTGATTCGCGTGCGCCAGTCGCTGGCGGAAAATCTGAAAAGCAATCCCGCGTTGCCGCGCGACGTGGCGATGACCCTGGCCTCTGACGTCGAGGCGGTGGCCTTGCCGATTCTCCAGGTCTCCCAGGTGCTCAGCGACGAGGATCTGGTTGAGCTGGTGCGCTCCAGCCGGTCGGAGGCGAAACAGACCGCTATCGCCAAGCGGGAGTCGGTTTCGGCGGCCGTCGCCGACGCGCTGATTGATTCCGGTTCGGAAACTGCGGTGGCGGCTCTGGTCGCCAACGCCGGGGCCGATCTGAAAGAACCCAGCCTGAACCGCGTCATCGACAAGTTCGGCGCCAGCGAAGCGGTGCAGGGACCGTTGGTGCAGCGCGATAAGCTGCCGATGACCATCGCCGAACGGCTGGTGGCGGTGGTGTCGGACAAGCTGCAAAACTATCTTGTCACCCACCATGAACTGCCGGCCAAGGTTGCGGCCGACGCTATTTTGCAGAGCCGCGAGCGCGCCACCGTGTCGCTGCTTTCCGGCGAAAACACCGAAGAATCGCTTGAGCGCTTGGTGGCGCAGCTTTCCCGCACCGGCCGTCTGACGCCGTCGCTGCTGTTGCGCGCTTTATGCACCGGCGACGTGGCGTTTTTCGAGTTCGGCATCGCCGCCTTGTCCCAAGTGCCGGTGACCAACGCCCGCCTGCTGATCCATGACGCCGGCCGGCTTGGTTTGAAGTCGATTTATGAAAAGGCGCGCATGCCGCAAGCCTTGATGCCGGCGTTCCGCGTTGCGCTCGACGTGCTGCACGAAACGCCTTATGACGGCGAGGCGCACGATCTCGAACGCCATCGCCGCCGGGTGATCGAGCGAATCTTGACCCAGTATGAAGAACTGGCGGTGGAAGATCTTGAATATCTGCTGGGCAAGATGGGCGACATGATTAAGGTCGACTAATCCTAACGTCCGTCGTTCGCCGCACGAGCGTTTATTGACGATGAGCAAATCTCATTACGAACTGCATGTGCGACGTGACGGGCGTTGGCGAATAGACGCGGCCTTCGACGCGCAAGAATCGGCGGAATTGGCGGCGCGCGCTGAAATTTCAGCGCATGGCGCCGAAGAGGTTAAAGTTCTCAAATATCGCCCTTTCGCCGGCTTTGAGGTCGAGGTCTGCGTCTTTCACCGCAAGGCTTCCGATTCCAAGGATGATGTCGTCATGCTGGGCGGCGGCGCCGAAGGCGCGCCGATATGCCGCGATGTCAGCGATCTCTATAAATTTGAAAGCCGCGTCGTCGCCGGAAGGCTGTTGCGGTTGTTTCTTGACAAGCATCGCATCACCGTCAGCGAACTGCTGCATGGTTGGAGCTACGCTCGCCGGTTGGACGAGCAGGGCGGATTGCTGCGCGCCGCCATGGCTGCGGTCGCTCGCTGGCAGCACGATAATCTGGGCGTTGACGCGAAAGAGCGCACACGCGCGCTGACAGAGTACGCCGACCAGATTTTGAGCCGATTGCGCGCCTTTAACGTTGCGCGGAAGAATCTGGCGCCGCTGGAATGGCGCGATCTTGACCGCTGTCGGCGTCGCGTGGCGCTGGACGTCGGCGACGGCGACGGCGATTTTTTCTTTATGGCGCAGGTGACGGAGTCTTTGCAGGGGGCGAACGGCGCGCTCGCCAAGCTGGAGATGCTGCTGGACCCGTGGGAAGAGGCGGGAACCGATCAGACGGCGCTGTTGCTTGAAGCGTTCATCGCTGACGCCTTGGGCGGGGCCGAGGTGGTGCGTGAGCTTTTGGGGCCGCAACCCAACCTTGCCGCCGGCTTGGCGACGCTGGCGGATTTGCTGTTCGGGCGCCCGCCCGCCTTGGATGGCGCGCCGGTCAATCCGGCGCTGACCCGGATCGGGCGCATGGTGGTGGAAGGGCGTGCGCCGCAGTGCCGCGCCATGCTGATTGAACGCATTCGCTCGTCGCTGGCCAGCGATCAGCCGTTGGATCGCCGCAACCCCCAGGGCGACGCGCCGGCCATCGGCATGCTGGAGCAACGCTTGCTGGGGCCGGACGGCCGGATGATCGGCGGCGCCGAAGTCGCTAAGGCGTTGACGCGCCGCGCCGTGCGTCATCGTCAATCGCTGTTGCGGGGATACGGCCTGCACGACGTCGCCGACGCGGCGGGAGCGCAATCGCGCGAAGCGGAAAAAGGCGGTTTAGGGCGGAACAAACCGCCGCCGGAAAAATGACTCTCCGCAGATGAGCTGTCGATGACCTACGTCCTGTTCGGCCTGTTGCTGTTGCTGGGATTGTACCTGCTGACGCTGGGCCTGATACGGGCGTTCGCCAAGGCCGATCCCAAATCGCTATCGCGCGGGTTGCGCTGGACCGGCGGCGTCGCGGCGGCGCTGATCGCCCTGGCGTTGATTCTCACCGGACGCGGCGGCGTTGTGGTCGGGTTGGCGGCGGTGGCGGCGCCATACCTGTTCGCGCGCTGGCGC
>CALGOL010000148.1 GCA_937960755.1 uncultured Azospirillum sp. | reverse complement strand
CCAGCAGCCAATAATGCCAGGGCGGGACGCCCATCCCCGTTATCGCCACAGCGCCGTTAACGCAGCCAAAGAGACAATGTTCCGTCAGCGCCGTGGTCGGGCGGCCGGCAGCCCGACCACTAAAACGCCGCTATAGAACGCCGCTCCACGCGGCGACGCTGACGACGAGGGGAATGGTGACCGCCGCCAACAGCGTCTGCGATGCGGTGACGCCCGCCATCAGCGGCGCGTCGCCGCCTAACTGACGCGCCAGAATGTAAGACGACGACGCGGTCGGCAGCGACAAAAACAACAAAGCGGTCAAAGCGGCCGAGTCGGTCAGCCCGAACGCCGCGCTCGCCGCCACGGCCGCAGCCGGCATAACAAACAGCTTGAAACCGGACGCAATCAGCACCGGTCCGAACCAAGTCCTCGCGGCGCTGAAACTCAGCGCCGCCCCGACGCAAAGCAATCCCAGCGGCATCGACGCGGCGCCCAGCGCTCGCAGCGCTTGATCGACGCCCGGCGGCAGGCCGACGCCGCCCGCCTGCAACGTCATGCCGACGCCGCAGGCGAGAATCAGCGGATTTTGCGCAATCTGCCGCAGCACCCGCCAACCGTTGAGCCGCGTCGCGCCGAAACGCGCAAAGACCAGCACGCAGAGCAGGTTAACCGTCGGCACGATGGCGGCGTTGCAAATCGCCGCCAGCGCCACCCCCGGCGCGCCCAGCACGCCGACCGCCAACGTAACGCCGACGTAGTTGTTAAAACGCACGCCGCCTTGAAAGATCGAAGTGAAAGCGGCCCCATCCACCCGCATCAGCGGGCGCACGGCGATAATAACGGCTGAAACCACGGTGGTTGCGGCGATAACGGCGCCGGCTAATCCCCATACCGGAACGGCGCGCAAGTCCGCGGTCGCCAAGCCATGGATGAACAACGCCGGCAACAGCACATAGTAACAGAGGCGTTCAGCCTGCGGCCAAAAGTCGTCAGCGATAAAACCGGCGCGCCGCAGTCCATAGCCGAGCGCAATCAGCAACGCGGCGGGAAGAAGCGCGATCAGAACGGAGGCGGTCAACGACATGCTGCGTGCGAACTTTCACAATGAACGCGCTATTCGCCGACCCGCCGGCTGTTCGCCGCCGCCGCCATGGCGGCGCGCCATTCGCTGAGCGTGACGAAGCGCAAGCCGCGGCGCTCGCCTTCCGCCAGTATCTCCGACAACGCCGCCACCGATTCGGCCTTGGTGCTGTGCAGCAGCACCACAGCGCCAGGCTCCAGCCGATCAGCCACCCGCCGACCGATGGCCGTCGCGCCGCCGCCCTTCCAGTCCCGCGAGTCCACCGTCCAAAGCACCGTTTTAAGTCCGAGTTTGCGGGCTTCCGCCGTCACCGCGCCGTCAAAATCGCCATAAGGCGGCCGAAACCACGTCGCGTTAACGCCGACCGCCGCCAATTTGGCGTTGGCGCCGGCAAGGTTGCGGTTTTGCTCGGCGGGGGATAGCTCGGTCATCATCGGGTGCGTGAGCGTGTGATTGCCCACCTCGTTTTCCGACGCTGCGACGGCGCGGGCGACCGCTTCCTCCCGCCCGACGTTGCGGCCGATGTAAAAGAACGTCGCCTTGGCGTGATGACGCCGCAATACTTCCATAATTTGCATGTCATTAGCGTGCGGACCGTCGTCGAAAGTCAACGCCGCCACCTGCGCCGCCGGCGCGGACAAATCCACCGCGCTAAGGTCGAAATCGTCGCCCGGCAGCAGGTGAGCGGTGCTGAACGGCGC
>CALGOL010000147.1 GCA_937960755.1 uncultured Azospirillum sp. | reverse complement strand
CGCCCGCAGTTCGCCCGGACGCAAGGCGCCGCCCGCCATCTCCACCAACGCGCCCGCGGTGATTTCAGCATGGTCGGCGGGCAGTTCGAACACGCCCGGCCGTTTGGCCGCGCCGGCCAGCGCCGCCGTCGGCCCCAGCGGCGGAATCAAAATACGGTCGCCATCCTGCAAACGCTGGGTCGCCCCGCCGCCGACGCCGTGCAACAATAGCTGGTAGAGGTCAACCGGGATGATCTGATCGCCGCGCAACAGTTTTATGCGCCGCAACGAGCCGTCTTTGCGCACCCCGCCCGCCGCCAGCAGCGCGTCGAAAACCGCGGCGAAGGCCGACGCCTCGATCCGGCCGGGCCGCACCGCCTCGCCCAGCACCAAAACGCTGATGCGACGGGTCTCAGTCAGATAAACAAAAACATCGGCGAGTATCTGATTAGCGGCGTAGGCGGCGGCGACGTCGCGGCGCACCTCCCCCAGCGTGCGGCCGGCGGCCTTGAACGGCGGCAAGTCGGGCAGCAGCAGCAAACCGTCGGTGTTCACCCCGTACCGGCCGTGATGGTTCCGCGAACCGCGAACGGTCACGGCAAGCTCGTCGCCGATCCCCAAAAGCTGGTCGGACGCCACCGCGCCTTGCGCCGGCGGCGGGGCCCCGCCCGGCGCCGCCAACACGTCATAGCCGAAAAGATCAAGCCGAACCCCGGCGCGGCTCGAAAAAGCCGCTTCTATCGCCGACGCCGATTCCGCAGCGGTCTGCGCCGCGTCCGCCGGTGCGGCGACCGCGAACCCGTCAGCCCATAGGCATGGCGCCGCCACCAGCGCCAGCCGGACGAGAAATCTGCACGCAGCAGCAAGCATCAATTTTCAACTAGTCAGAAAGCCTAGCCGTCCACCCTTGGGCGACAGTCATACAATTGCGTTCAATGGCGCGATATGCAACATCGAACTGACTAAAATTTGCATGAGTCTGGTCTTTTCTCGTATTTTTTAGCTGAATTGACTAATGATACAATTTTTAAAGAAACGCTCCTTCCCGATATTAGCGGAAAGGAGCGTTTCTGCGCCGTCAAGCGCGGCGGTCGCCGCGCCGTCTAACCATCCGATTACTGCTTCCGCGGCTGTTCAATGCACATCGCGGGAGAAACCCGGCTCGTCGGGCCGGGCTGCTCGATGCACATCGCCGGAGAAACCCGGCTCGTCGGGCCGGGCTGCTCAATGCACATCGCGGGAGAAACCCGGCTCGTCGGGCCGGGCTGTTCAATGCACATCGCCGGAGAAACCCGGCTCGTCGGGCCCGGCTGCTCGATGCACATCGCCGGAGAAACCCGGCTCGTCGGGCCGGGCTGCTCGATGCACATCGCCGGAGAAACCCGGCTCGTCGGGCCCGGCTGCTCGATGCACATCGCCGGGCTGTTGACGGCGACGTCAGCTTTCGTCGGGTCGGCGTCCAACTCGATCCCATGCGTCGCAGCCCAGCGGGCGCGGGTGTCGGCCCAGGCGGCGGCGAATTCATCGGTGCCGAAAGCATTTTTGTCATGGTTCAGCACGCGGCCGCACAGCTTGACCACATCCGCTTCATAGGTCGCCATTTCCATGTGGCGATGCCAAGCGGTATCGGCCAGCGACGGCGGGCACGTCGGGGTTTCGTCATTCACCAACGCCAGAAAACGACCATAATCGGCGGCGGCGGTTTCCGCCTGAACCGGGGTAAGGCCGTCCTTGGCGACCAGTTCCGCGACCAGCGCGTTTTTAATGTCGTTGAAATCAGCCGGGTTGTACGCAGGCATGGGGTATCCTCTCCTGAATCAGAGTTGTTGGGGAACAGTTTTTGCGATCAAGCGAGATGCGTTAGCGCTGGTTCGCAGCGCTCGAGCATCGCCTCGCTTTTGGCGTCAGTCGGCTTAACGCTGCCGCTTGATGCTTTGCAGCGCCCGCCTGACGCCGGAAACCGCTGCGGCGCCAAGAATGGCGTTGCTGACGCCAGCGCGCGATTTTGGCGTGTCTTCACCAAGTTTTTTGAAGATCGACGCCAACTGCGCACGTACGGTATTGACGGATTTGCTGGTCATTTGACCGATCACCGCCGGCTTATGGCCTTCAGCCACCAGCAGCGCAACCTCGCATTCCGCTGCGGTCAGGCCGAAACCAATAAGCGCCGCCCGCAGATTATCGTCATTGAGATCGGGAGAGATCAGCAATACGGCTTCCCGTTCGGCGTACTTCACCAGCGCGCAGGTGGCCGACGGCCCCTTCACCCGCGGCAAGGCGATGTACTTGCGCCGATCAATCTCGCCCTCCAGCACAGCATCCAGCGCCAGCGAAAAATCCACGGCGAGCGCCGGATCATCAAAAACCATCCGGCCATCGGCCACGAAAATGCCGCGCAGGCCCAACAACGACTGCGCGGCGGCGGCGTTCGTCCACGTCACTTCGTTGTCGGCGCGCATGAACACCGCCCCGGTTCCCAGCGCGTCAAACGCGCGGCGCAACGAGCGGGTGGCTTCCGCCGCCCCGAACGCTTCAGCCAAGGATCGCGGCGACACGCCGCCGAAGCCGCCGCGCCACAACGGGCTGTCGGTCGGCAGGCGCACCTGTACGCTCCACCCGTCAACAGCGCGATGGTGCGCCAGCATGTCGCCGTTGGCGTAGCGCTTGATAAAATCGAACTGTTCGTTAGCGCGACGCACGGCGCTGGCCGCGGTGATGTACTCGTCGGCCGACATGCGAAGCTGCGAGGGGTTGTATAGACCGTGATTAATACAAGACCAGAATAGCGTTCTATAGTTCAGCGCGTCAAAATTGCAAAAATAGTAATGCCTGCGGAAAGCCTCATTAACAAAGACGACGCGATCATCGGGAGCGAAAACCACCAGTTCTCCACCCAGCCGCTCGGACATCGTCATCACATCGAGCAACGGCGCAGGAAGGTGTTGTGGAACAATCATCGTCGCAGCCCCTTACGATCTTATGCCGCCATTATTCGTTCGGTATCGCACCAAGCGCAAGACCGGGATTCGGCAATTCCGCATTATACAGCCTTTGGGACGTCTTAGCCGCGAAAAAAGCGACCCTGGCCGACGTCACGTAACTGATATGCTATTTTAAACCGCAGGATAGCCGATTTTCGCTTTTAAAGTTTAGCAATTTCAGCTAAAAAAGAGGCGGTGCTGTCAGTGACGATGCGCATGCCGGCAAAAGCGGGAATGGTGAAAATTCTAGCTTCATGGAGGCGTCAGGCAAGCATACCAGAGTATTATTTCTATCGGCGTTTTTTTTCGTACGTTGCGTTGACGCCGTTTGAAAGTAGAAGTGTTTAGAATGTTTCGGCAAATTATCAATATTCACTTAAACGATAGAGATTTATTATCTTAAGTTTCAGCTTGTCGCCGCAGTTAACACGCAGCGTGCGCCGAATATGTGGCGATGGACCTAGAGCAAAACCGCAGAAAACACCATTCGTTAACGAATATAGTGCGTAATATTGTTGCCAGTACCGAGTCGTTAGTGCTTTTCATTGCATACATTCGAATGACGGTGTACAGTCAAAGGTAGCTATAAGAATAGTTCCATCAATCCAACGAGTACGGTAGATCATGGAAAAGCTGAAGCGGGGAAAGAAAGGCCGTCGGGGTTCGCCGGAAACTTGGGGCGTTGACGCCCACGTCGGCGCGCGAATCAGAACGCGCCGCATGCTTCTTGGCATGAGCCAGAGCAAGTTGGGCGAGGCGTTAGGCTTGACCTTTCAACAGGTGCAAAAATACGAGCACGGGGTGAATCGCATCACCGCCGGCATGCTCTATCAACTGAGCCGCACGCTGGATGTGCCGATCAGCTTCTTCTTCGATTGCTATGAATCCATCGAAGGCCCGGCTGCGCCGTCAGCGTCCCAGATTGCGTCCGGGGACGGGGAATCGCAAATCTCCCGCCGCGAAGCCCGCATGCTGCGGCTATGGCGCGAAGCCCCGGACACCGTCGCCGAAGAGGTGCTTGGTCTCTTGACCATGATCGCCAAGAGCAAAATCGCGGATATTGACGACGACGATCTGGGCGACGACGACGACGACGCTGGCGGCGATGACGGCGGCGACGACGACGGCGCCGGTGATGGATTTATAAGCGGCGGCATCGCGCAAAGTGCGGCGGCGGCGGAAAAGCAGGACCGCAAGCGGCGCCGGCGGCGCGGCGCGGCGTGGGACCCCG
>CALGOL010000146.1 GCA_937960755.1 uncultured Azospirillum sp. | reverse complement strand
AAAAGCAATTGCTGTGTGCGCAAATCGTAACGGCGCTGCATTGCGACGAACGCGGACGAAAGGGCTTGCCTTTGACGGCAAGGTTCGGGAATCCTTAGATCACGGGCGGCGGGGGCCGTTTGATGGAGACGCCGTCATGGGTGACGGCAGGCGTTATTAGCGAATAATAATAAGACGTCCGGGGGGCTTAGCTGACCGGCGCGGCCGTTGAAATGGCGGGGGCGCTTGTCGTGGAAACGAACTTTTAGGACGGATAGTGATGCCGGACGTCCGACGCCAGTCTTCTTCCAATCTGGAGCTGCTGACGATCTACGAGATCAGCAAGATCCTTGGCTCGTCGCTCGACCTCAAGCAGACATTGCGCGAAGTGCTGCGCATACTTTCATATCAGTTGCAGATGCATCGCGGCCGGATCTTTCTGGCGGCGGACGACAACATGTTGCGGCTGATGGCCGCCAACGGCTTGTCCGACGACGCGCTGGACGGCGAGGGCATCAGCGAAGGCGAAGGGGTGGTCGGCCGCATCTATAAGACCGGCGTGCCGGCGGTGATTCCCAACCTCGCCGACGAACCCTTGTTCTTGAACCGCTTCGGCGGTCGCGGCGATTTGCAGGAGCAGGTGGCGTCGCTGGTGGGCGCGCCGATCAAGGCCGGCGGCGCCACGATCGGCGTCATCACGGTCGACCGCATCTCCGACGATGGTCCCAGCGGCAATTTCGGCGCCGACGTGCGGTTTTTGACCATGGTCGCCAATCTGGTCGGGCAGACCGTGCGGCTGCACCGCTCGGTGGCTGAGGAGCGCCGCTTCTTGATGCGGGAAACTTTCCGCATCCAAAAGGAGCTGCGCCCGCCGCCCGCCGCCGCGGTGGCGGACATCGTCTCCTCCAGCCCCAACATGACGGAAGTGCTGGCGCAGGTGCATCGCGTCGCCGCCTTCAAATCCACCGTGCTGGTGCGCGGCGAAAGCGGCACCGGCAAGGAATTGATCGCCCGCGCCATTCACAACCTCAGCCCGCGCAAAGACGGCCCGTTCATCCGGGTCAACTGCGCCGCCTTGCCGGAAAGTCTGCTGGAATCGGAACTGTTCGGCCATGAAAAGGGCGCTTTCACCGGCGCGCAGAAGGATCACAAGGGCCGGTTTGAACTCGCTAGCGGCGGCACGCTGTTTCTAGACGAAATCGGCGACATTTCGTCGTCGTTTCAAGCAAAGCTGTTGCGGGTGCTGCAAGAGCAGGAGTTTGAGCGGGTCGGCGGCTCCAAGACCATCAAGACCGATGTTCGGCTGATTTGCGCCACCAACCTCAATCTCGAAGAAGCGGTCGGGCACGGCAAATTCCGCGCCGACCTGTACTTCCGCATTAACGTCGTCACTATTTTCTTACCGCCGTTGCGCGAGCGGCGCAGCGACATCGCGGCGCTGGCGCGCCACTTCGTCGCCAAGTTCAACCAAGTCAACGGGATGAATTTGGCGATTGAGAAAGAGGCGCTGACCGTGCTCGACCGCTGTTCGTGGCCGGGCAACGTGCGCGAACTGGAAAACTGCATCGAACGGGCGGCGACTCAGGCGCAAGACGGGGCGATCCGCGCCGCTGATTTGTCGTGCAGCATGAACCTGTGCAATTCGTCGGTGCTGTTCCAGTATCAGGGCGCCGGCGGCGGGGCTGCGGTGGGCGGCCTTGGGGTGTTCAACAATCCTTCGGCGCCGCCAGCCCCGGTCGCTCACGCCCCGCACGCGCCGGCGTCGCGTCCGCC
>CALGOL010000145.1 GCA_937960755.1 uncultured Azospirillum sp. | reverse complement strand
GGCATACGAGATTGCAAGGTGACTGGAGTTCAGACGTGTGCTCTTCCGATCTGACGCGGCGGAAATCGCGCCGGAAGAGGCCGAGGCCGCGGCGCAAGGCTTCATCACCGATATGGAGCTGAGTTCTGGTTTGCGCGCGCTGGTCGGCGGCGGTCGGTCGAAGCAGCAGGCCAAAGCCAATGAACTGGTGCTGATCCGCGGCGGCGCGCGCGAGGTGGTCTTGCTGGGGCGTGAATAGCGCCTGCCGAATTTATGCTGCACTGCACAAAAACCGATTGACGTCGGGGGCGGAAACGGCGATAGTCTTCTCATGCTGCACCGCCGAAAGCATTCGATCCATCCAAGGCGTTCGACGGCGCAGCAGAGAACTTAGTCGCTGGACAACCGTCGCCCCGGCCGATCGCCGCTCCTAGGGATCGGCGCGGGGCCTGGCCTAAAAGGAAGCAGAACATGACCAATCTCAAGCTCGCCCCGCCCCTGAAGTCGTTTGAAGACGTCGCCGCCGTCGCGCAGGGCAATATCGAAGAACTCGTCAAGACCGCGCAGGAACAGGCGCAAAAGCAGTTTGAAGAAGCTGTCGCCGCCGCCAAGTCGCAGTCTGAAAAGCTGCAAGATCAGCTCGCCAAGGGCTTTGAAGAATTCGCCGCCTTCTCCAAGGGCAACGTTGAAGCCGCCGCCGCCGCCAGCGCCGTCGTGGTGAAGGGCGCCGAAGACTTCTCGAAGGCTTACGCCGCGCTCGGCAAGGCGTTCATCGAACAATACGTCGCGGTCGGCAAGGCCGTGCTGTCCGCCAAGTCGGTGGATGAAGTGGTTGCGGTGTCTAACGATTTCGCCAAGACCTCTTACGAATCGCTGGTCGCCGAAGCCGGCAAGCTGCAAGAACTGTCGGTGCAGGTCGCTAACGAAGCCCTGGCCCCGATCAGCGCCCGCTTCACCGTCGCGGTGGAAAAGCTGGCCAAGCCGCTGGCCGCCTAATCGCGTCCTTCGGATCGCATGTTGAGAAAACCCCCGTCGGCGGAAGTCGGCGGGGGTTTTTCATTGCCCGCGCCGCATCGCGCCGATTGTGCTGCAACGCACAAAATCTGGATTGACGCGCGCCGTTCCGGCTGATACAAAAATCATGTTGCGATGCAACAAGGCGGGCGCGGGTCCGCCGCTTGAGAACGGTCGTCAAAACAAGCGCCGCGCGCGGTCTCGTCAGCCGCCGCCGCATCCACCGCCAGTCAAGGAAGAGACATCATGAGCGATAAGTTTGCCGCCGCCTCCAAGGCCATCGAAGACGCCGTCGCCGTCGCCAAGAAGAACCTGGAAGGCGCCCTCAGCGCCCAGAAGGAACAGTTCGAAAAGGCGACTTCGCAGATCCTGAAGAGCTATGAAGACGTCGCCGTCGCTGCGAAGGAAAACGTCGTCGCCGTCGTCGCTTCTTCGACCATCGTCGCCAAGGGCGCCGAAGAAGCCGGCAAGCAAGTCGCCGCCTTCACTCAGTCGTCGGCTGAAACCGCCGTCGCCAACGGCAAGGCCGCCCTGGCGGTGAAGACCATCAACGAGCTGTTTGAACTGCAAACCTCGTTCTTCAAGACCTCGGTGGAAAACTTCATCGCCGAATCCTCCAAGCTGCAAGAGTTGACGGTGAAGATCGCCAACGACGCCGCCGCGCCGATCAGCGCCCGCGTCAACGCCACGGTGGAAAAGCTGGTGAAGCCGGTCGTCGCCTAATATCGGCGGCAACGGCGTCGCAAACGGCGTCAAAGAAAAAGCCCGGCGGAACTTTCCGCCGGGCTTTTTTTACATTTCGGCCGTGAAGGCTTTACGCGGCTTCAGCTTCCTGCTTGGGTTGCTTGCGGGTTTTAATCAGCGACACCAGCACGCCGGCGGTCAGCAGGGTCATGGTGACGCCCAGCGAGATCGCAGGATCCATCTTACCGAAGAACTGGTTCCAGAAAATCTTGGCGCCGATGAACACCAGGACCAGCGCCAGCGCGTACTTCAGATAATGGAAGCGATGCACCATCGCCGCTAGAGCGAAGTAGAGCGCGCGCAAGCCCAAGATGGCGAAGATGTTGGACGTGTAAACGATATAGGGGTCGGTGGTGATGGCGAAAATCGCCGGCACGCTGTCGACCGCGAATATCAAATCCGCCGCCTCCACCATCATCAAGGCGAGGAACAACGGGGTCGCATGCCAAACCGCAGGACCCGAGTCGCCATTTTTCGGCAGTTTCACCCAGAATCGATGACCGTGGAACTGATCGGTGACCGCCATTTTGCGCCGCAGGAACTTCAAAAGCGGATTGTCGGCAATGTTGGGCGGACCTTCTTTAATCACCAACATTTTGACGCCGGTGATGAGCAAGAAGGCGCCAAAGATGTAGAGCACCCATTCAAATTCCGACACCAGGGCCGCGCCCAAACCGATCATAATCGCCCGCAGTACGATGACGCCGAGAATGCCCCAGAACAGCACCCGATGCTGCAACTCCCGCGGCACGGCGAAGTAGGCGAAGATCAGCGAGATCACGAACACGTTGTCGAGCGAAAGGCTCTTTTCAATAAAGAAGCCAGTATAGTACTGGATAGCGGCGGTGTCGCCCATCATCCACCATATCCAGCCGCCGAACAACAGCGCGATGGTGATGTAGAACGCTGAAAGCCTCAGGCTTTCCGCTACGCCAATTTCATGATCTTTTTTATTGAGAACACCTAGATCAAACGCCAAAAGCGCGATCACCAAGCTGATGAACGCGAGCCAAATCCAAAGCGGCTTGCCCATTACATCGGCAAGTCCGAAGGCCAGAAGACTTTCCATGACTGGTCATCCAGGCAAAACAGCGCTGCGTTGCGCAGTTCTTGAACGGGAAATCCGACATCACGGTCGACGCCTCGACCGCCAGAGGGGCCCGGACCCGATTGACTGAGTTCCATATAGAAAGGTCGCGCCGCGGTTCAAGCCCCGGCGCCGTAAAAGCGGCGGTGGGCGACTGGCGGCGCTCCGCCAGCATGGGTTGTCGCCGCCGCCGCCGGACGCCCGCTTTTTGCCGCTTGTGCTGGAACCGGGGTTCTGCCAATAACGGCCGGCATCTAGTTACGTACCGATTTTCAGGAGTTCATCGATGAATCAGGCTGATCTTATCGAATCCGTCGCCGCCGCTTCCGGCGTCAAGAAGACCGAGGCTGACAAGGTGGTGCGCGCCGCTTTCGACGCAATTTCCCAGGCGCTGGCGCGCGGCGAGGAAGTGCGGCTGGCTGGTTTCGGTATTTTTGAAGTGGCTGAGCGCGGCGAACGCGAAGGCCGCAATCCGCGCACGGGCGAAGTGGTTAAGATCGCCGCCTCCAAAGCGCCGAAGTTTAAGCCCGCCAAGCAGCTTAAAGACGCCCTCAACGGCTGATCGCCAGCACCACCGCCGTGCAAGCCCCCCGGCGCGCCGGGGGCGTCGGCCGAAAGAAGAAGAGAGTATTCATGCCCATCGACGCCAAAGACCTTCAGGCGTTCACCGCCAAGGTGGTCTCGTCCTATGTCGGCAACAATGTCGTGTCGGTCGCGGACATTCCAGCGCTGATCCATGCGGTGCAGGGGGCGTTCCAGCGTCTGGGCGACGATTCGACGCCCGTCGCGCGCGACGAGCCGGTTCCGGCCGCGCCGATCAAAAAGTCGGTGACCCCGGAATTCATCATCTGCCTCGAAGACGGTAAAAAGCTGAAGATGCTGAAGCGGCACCTTAAGACCGTCTACAATCTGTCGCCGGACGAATATCGCGCCAAATGGGGCTTGCCGGCCGATTATCCCATGGTCGCTCCCAACTACGCCAAGGCGCGGTCGGAAATGGCGACGCGCCTGGGGTTGGGCCGCAAGCGCGTCTGATTCGGCGGCGGAGCATAGATAAGGCGGGCGGTGTTTTATGTGCGCTTGCGTTCAGGGCTTAAATGGTTCTAATCTGCTGTGTGTTGGTGATGCACACAGTTGGCGAGGCGATCTATGAGCAACGAACGTCCTTACGCGCGGGCCATGCAGCGGCTCCAGGGCGCCGGTCTGCGCCCGACCCGCCAGCGTCTGGGGCTTGCCCGTCTGCTGTTTGATCGCGGCGACCGCCATGTGACCGCTGAGCAACTGCATGGCGAAGCGATGGGGGACAGTCTTAAGGTCTCCCTCGCCACCGTCTACAACACGCTCAATCAGTTCACCGAAGCCGGCTTGCTGCGGGAAGTGGTGGTGGAGGCCGGGCGGTCGTATTTTGACACCAACACCAGCGCGCATCATCATTTCTTCCATGAACGCGACGGCATGCTGGAAGACATTCCCAGCGACCATGTGGTGCTGACCCGCGTGCCGGAGCCGCCGCCGGGCAAAAAGGTCGCGCGCGTCGAAGTGATCGTCCGGCTTTCCGACGCCGGCTGAAGCCCGGTTTAGTTTTTAGTTATTCTAAACGGTTGACGGCGCTGATAGTTGATTACATATACCTCCGGGCGGTAGGAGCCGATGCGATTGATCCAGGCTCCGCCGCAAAACTTCCAATAAGCTGGAGGGTTCCCCATGTCGTTGCGTGGCACCAAGACTGAAGAGAATCTCAAAGCGGCGTTCGCCGGCGAAAGCCAAGCCAACCGCCGCTATCTTTATTTCGCGCAAAAAGCCGACGTTGAGGGCTATAACGACGTGGCGGCGGTTTTCCGCTCCACCGCCGAAGGCGAAACCGGCCACGCCCATGGTCATTTGGAATATCTGGAAGAAGTGGGCGATCCGGCCACCGGCCTGCCCATCGGCGGCACCAGCGATAATTTGAAGGCCTCCATCGCTGGCGAAACGCACGAATACACCGACATGTACCCCGGCATGGCCCGCGTCGCCCGCGACGAGGGCTTTGACGAAATCGCCGATTGGTTTGAAACCTTGGCGAAGGCGGAAAAGAGCCACGCCGGCCGATTCCAGAAAGCGCTCGACGCGCTGGATTGACCGGCGTCGGCGAAAGCCGGGGCGTTTCGCGGCGCTCCGGCTTTTACGCTCCGCTCGATTGCTAAATTCCCCCTTTTTACGCGCCGGCTCGCGTGGTTTTTAGCGCGTCCCGGAAGCGCCCTTAAATGCGGGAGACCCTCGCCATGCGTGAAGGAAGTCTCGAAGCGCCGACCCGCCATGCGCTCGACTGGCGAAACCCGGATTTTTATGATGAACAGAAGCTCGACGCCGAGATGCGCCGGGTGTTTGAAATATGCCATGGCTGTCGCCGCTGCTTTAACCTCTGCGACAGCTTTCCCAAGCTGTTCGACTTGGTGGACGCCGCCGGCGACGCCGAAATGCACGGCGTGAAGTCGGAAGACTTCAAGGGCGTCGTCGACGCCTGCACGTTGTGCGACATGTGCTTTCTCACCAAATGTCCCTACGTGCCGCCGCATGAATGGGGCTTGGACTTTCCGCATCTGATGGTGCGGGCGCGGGCGGTTGAGATGAAGAAGAACGGCGGCTCGTTCGCCGTGGCTCAATTAACCGAAACCGACCGCAACGGCGCATTGGCGCGGCCGGCGGCGGATATCGCCAACTGGGCGTCGGACGTCGGCAACCAGTTGACCCGGCCGTTGATGGAAAAGGCCCTGGGGGTGCATCGCGAGGCGCATCTGCCCAAGTACAACAGCGAAACTTTCGCCATGCAGGCGAAACGCCAGGTCGCCCCGGTCAACCGAATGGCGCCCGCCTACGGCAAGCGCAAGGTCGCGCTCTACGCCACCTGCTTCGCCAACTACAACACGCCGTCGATCGGTCTGGCGGCGCGCGCCGTGCTGCATCGCTTCGGGGTGGAGACCGAGGTGGTCTACCCCGGCTGTTGCGGCATGCCGCAGTTGGAGCAGGGCGACTTGGCGCGGGTCAATCGCAAGGCGGCGACGGTGGCCAATGAAATGGCGCCATGGATCGCCAAGGGCTACGACGTCGCGGCGCTGGTCCCCAGTTGTGCGCTGATGCTGAAGATGGAATGGCCGCTGTTGGTCCCCCAAGACGCCGAGCATCGCCAGGCGGTGGAGAATCTCGCGCAGGCGACGTTCGACATCACCGAATTCGTGGTGGACGTCGCCCGCCGTCACGGCTTGCCCGACGGTATCGAATGGAGCCTGGACGGCGGGGTGGCGCTGCATGTCGCCTGCCATGCCCGCGCCCAGAACATGGGGCAAAAAGCGGCGGAAATGCTGCGGCTGATCCCGAAATCCGTGCTGCCGGCGGCGGAGTTGAAGGTGATCGAGCGCTGTTCCGGCCATGGCGGCTCGTGGGGGGTGATGGCGGAAAACTTCGACGTCGCGCTGAAAGTCGGCAAGCCGACCGCCCAGCAGGTGGCGCGCGCCAATAAAACCTACGTCGCGTCGGAATGTCCGCTGGCCGGCGCCCATATCCTGCAAGGCGTCGAGCGCCTGGGCGGCGACGCCGAAACGCCGGCCGAAAGCCTGCACCCGATTGAAATTTTGGCCCGCGCCATGGGCCTGTCCTATTGATTTGCGCTTGCACGACGAAAAAAGGAGAGGGAGGCATGAACGCCCGCAAGACGGAAATCACCCGCGCCGACATTCTGCCCTATGCGCTCTACGCCCAGCAGCGCAAGGAGCGGCGTCGGCTTCTGGTGGAGATCAAGAAAAACCGCCGCATCGCGGTCGGCCCCTTCGCCACGTTTTATTTTGAAAACTACGACACGATGTTCCAGCAGGTGCATGAGATGCTGCACATCGAAAAGGGCGGCGAGGAGCAGATCAACGACGAGTTGCGCGCCTATAACCCGCTGATCCCCAAGGGGGCCGACCTGTCGGCGACGGTGATGTTCGAAATCGACGATCCCGAGCGTCGCCATCGCGAATTATCGCGGCTGGGGGAGGTGGAGAAGTTCGTCAGCCTGCAATTCGGCGGGCATGTCGTCACGGCGCGAGCGGAGGAGGATGTCGAGCGCACCAACGCCGACGGAAAAACCTCGTCCGTGCATTTCCTGCATTTTGATTTGACGCCGGAACAAATCGCCCTGTTCAAGACGCCGGGAACCCAGGTGCTGGCGGCGGTCACCCATCCCCATTACGGCCATCTGGCGGTGATGCCCGAAGCGACGCGCGCGGCGCTGGCGGAAGATTTGGGCTGAAGCGGCGGCGTGGCCCGCGAGTTTAGGGCGAAGCCGGGCGCGAGATGATCTCGACCCGGCGGTTGACCGCGGCGGCGGGCTGCGCCGGATCGGCCAACTGTTCCTTGCCCTTGCCGTAAGCGTTCAGACGGCGGGCGTCCACGCCGCCTTCTTTCGCCAGCCAGACCTTGATCGCCGCGGCGCGACGTTGCGACAACGCCAGATTGGCCGCCGCGGCGCCGACCCCGTCGGTGTGGCCGACGATATCAAAACGCATCTCGGCCGCCGCCGGGGCGTTCATCGCCGCGGCGATGCGGGTCAGCAGCGGCTCCGACTGCTTGGCGATTTTGGCGGAAGCGAAGTCGAAGAGTATCAGGAAGTCGGCTTTGCGCTCGGCGACGACGGCGGGCGGAGCGGGTTGCGGCGGGGCCGTCGGTTTCACCGGTTGGGAAGGGGGCGGGGCCGCCTGAATCGGCGGGGGCGTCATGACGGCGGCGGGTGGCGG
>CALGOL010000144.1 GCA_937960755.1 uncultured Azospirillum sp. | reverse complement strand
GGACGGCGGCGCCGGCGGCGGCGCCGGCGGCGGGGCGAACTCCACCGGCTCCGCCCCGATGGCGGTGATGCGGTCGACGATCTCACGCTCAAAATACGTCTGCATCTCCGCCAGCATGTAGGGCATCAGCAAGATGGAGGAAGCAAACACCAACAGCACCTTCGGGACCATCGACAACGTCTGTTCGTTGATCGAGGTGACGGCCTGAAAAACGGATATGATCGTACCGACCACCATCATAAGCACCAGCACCGGCCCCATCACGAAGATCGATGTGACAATGGCGTTGCGGCAAATCTCGATGACGGTGGTTTCGTCCACGTTCGCCCCCTGTGCGATCCGGCGTTAAACCGGCATGCGCAAGATTTCTTGGTACGCCGACACCACCCTGTCGCGCACCGCCGTGACGGTTTGCAAGGCCACTTCGGCGTTTGTCACCGCTTGCACGACGTCGTTCAGGTTCGCCTTGCCCACCGCGGCCAGCGCCGACATGTCTTCGCCCCTGCGCAGCGTGCCGATGGTCGACCGCGCAGCGCTTTCCAGCGCTTGGGAAAAATCGCCCGCCTCCCGCGGGGCCATGCCGTCGGAAATCGTCCGCGTGGCGGCGTTGGCGTAAGCGGCGGCGGCGTTGGCGGCGATCCCGGTCACCATGGCGAAAACTCCCTAAAACAAGCGCGCGCCACCGTCAGGAGCGCAATAATTCAACGGTGCGCGACATCATCTGGCGCGCGGAATCAATCACCGACAAGTTCGCTTCGTAGGCGCGCTGCGCTTCCCGCATGTCCATCGATTCGATCACCGAACTGACGTTGGGCAGCAAGACGTAGCCGTCGGCGTCGGCGCTGGGATGGCTGGGATCGAATTTGCGCTGGAAATTGCTTTTGTCCACGTCGACCTTGGTGACGCGCACCGTATCGACGCCCGCTTCCCGATCCAGCAGGTTTTGGAAGATCACCACTTTGCGGCGGTAGGGCAAATCGCCGGGCGTTTCGGCGGTGGTGTTGGCGTTGGCCAAGTTTTCGGCCACCACCCGCAGACGGTCGCCTTGCGCCCGCATGCCGGCGGCGGAAATCGCCATTGTGGCGCTGAAGTCCATGTTTCAGCCTCCCTTGTCGCCCGATCCGTCAGCCGCCGCCGGTGCGGATCGCGGTGCGGATCATCGTCACTTGCTTTTTGTACAGATTCAGCATCGTCTGATAGTCGGCGGTGGTTTCCGCCGATTTCAGCATTTGCTGTTCGAGCACCACCGCATTGCCGTCAGGCGTGGTTTCATAAGGGCGGCGGTCGCGCGCCTTTTGGTTTTTTGTTCCGTCGGCCACCGTGCCGGCGAGGTGGGCGGCGTCCGTCGCGTCCGGGGCTAGACGCCGCGCGTCGGTCAAGGCGCGCCGGAAGGTGAACGGCTTGAGATCATTGGGCTTGTAGTCGGGGGTGTTCAGGTTGGCGACGTTTTGCGCGATCACCTGCTGACGCTCGCCAAGATAGTCCATCTTGCGAGTCATCAGCTTCATAACGCCGAGTTTGCTCAGGTCCATCGCCGCCGCCCTTGTCCCGGAAGAGCGCCCCGGAAGACTACCCCGGAAGACCGCCCGGAATAGCCAAGCCGCCGCCCGATTGCGGGCGGGACGCTCCATAACACATGCTGCGCCGTTACGCTTAATAAAGGATGAATCCAACGCGCTGGCGCGAGCGCGATACGGCGCGGCCCATGCTAATCCCATTGCCACATCCCGGTCTTCTGCGTCAAAATGATGCGCGTCGCGAATAGTGCGAGGCGAGAAGACCGGGGCTTGGCGAACGGGCATGACGCGCAACAGCGTATTTGAAGTCCAAAGCTATCAGGCGGGCCGCTGGATTCTCGACGCGCGTTTCGAGGACGAGGCGGAAGCGCGCAGTCACGGCAAGCGGTTGTTGGCCGGCGGCAAGGTGGACGGTTATCGCGTCGTCAAAGACTGGCGGCGCGCCGACGGCAGGCACGTCGAAACCGAAGTGCATTCGGAATTCCGCGCGGTCTCCAACGCCATCACCATTCAGCCTATCGATGAAGCGCCGCCGATCTGCGTTAAGCCCGACGACATGTTCGCCGTCGAAAGCCGCATGGTTATGAACCGCATCTTGCGGTCGTATATTGACCGCATGGTGGTGACGCCCACCGAAATCATGCACAATTACAGTGAGTTGAAGCGCCTGCTGGATCGCGACAACATCGCGGCGCAGGCGGTGGGCCGGGTGGCGGCCTTGCAGGCGGAAAAGGTCAAATCGGACGGCCGCGCCCGCCGCGACGAAATTTTCGACATGATTAACGGCGTGACCGAACGCGCCCGCAAGGCGTCGGCGCGCAAGGATTTGCCCGACGTCACCGCCCACGGCTTCCGGCCGTTGTTCGAAAAGCTCGACGCCGCCGAATCGGCGGAGGATCGTGATTTTCTTGCGCGCGTCGTCTTGTCCCGCGATCTGGTGCAGATGCGCAACTGGATGGCGAAGCTGGATTTTCTGTCCGAAGTGGTGCGCTCCGACGGCGGCTTGACCGAAGCGCCGCTGGTGCTGGTCGACGGCGTCATCGCCGACGTGTTCGGCGCGCCTTCCGTCGCGCAAGAACTGCTCGGCGAACAGCGAAGTCTGTGCGACGCCTTGTGCGCGTTGATCGACCTGTCGCGCGGCCGGTTGACGTTTTATGACCGCAGCGAGGAAGATCGCGCGGTGCAGCTTAATGAATTGCTGGCGTTTCACGATCTAGACCAGACTCGGTACGTCATGCTGGAGATGGTGCGTCGGCAGGTCAAAAGCACTCAACCGCTCTACCGCGCCGATCCCGCCGCCGAGATGGAGGCGTTCAACCGGCTGCTGCTGCGCGTCACCACGCCCGAAGGCATTGTCGGCGGGCCGTTGATGGCCGAAGCGCTGGTGATGCGCTACATGCGCTTTCTCGAAGCGGGCGGCGCGTTGGGCCGTCGGCAGGCGATGGAGCAGGTGGTCGGCTGCTATAAGGACGCCAAGGATAAAGTGCGTTTTCTGATTGAGTTTTCCGGCTCCGACATCGGCGAACAGCATTTTAAGGACGTATCGGCGCTGTTGTTGAAACTGACCGCCGATTCTTCGGCCATTGGCGGATTTGTCGACCGCAATTTACCAATTCGCGACAATCTGGAGCAAATAACCTTGCTTTACGCCCAGGTGGCCGAATGCATGCTGCCCGACCCGCTGCGTGGGCAATTGGCGGGCAATCTTGACAATCTTCTGGCCGATTACATCATCGCCAGCAAAGTGGTGGAACGCTTGGACAACCCTGACGACACGCTGCGCCATCGCGCCAACAAGCTGATGATGCTGTGCGCGCCGGGCATGCTGCAAAGCCCCAAGGCGCTGGACATCGTGCGCCGCCGCGTCGTTGCGCATCTGCGTCAGCCCAATTTTGATAAGCTTTACGTCGCCGACATCCCGGAGCCGTCGGCGCAACAGCGCGCGCTGCGGGAGTTTTATAAGCTGCTTGGCCAAGCGGGGTTCATGTGAGTCTGCAATCCGCCGCGGCCGGTCTGCTGCTGGTGGACGCCGGGGAGGGCCGGCACTGGTAAAGGTGTGGCAAGGATTTCTCTGGCTGCTGGTGGCACCATCGCCAAAGTTCCATGCCCACGAGGTGATCTCCTCCCCTTCGCTGTGATCGGTGAAACAGATTTCAACTGGCGCGATGCCATTCCAT
>CALGOL010000143.1 GCA_937960755.1 uncultured Azospirillum sp. | reverse complement strand
CAAGCGTGACATATCCGACTCACCTGCACACAGCCAGCGTTGAACGACCCTGGCCTGTCCGGACAGATTTTTCCACAATCGTGGCGATGGTTCGCTCTGTGGACGCTGCATTATGCTTGTTGTTCACGCTCCAGATTCCGCATGGGGCTAAAGCGACCGCCAGAAGAGACGGCAGGACCAGATCTGTTTTTCCCAAAAGAGCGATGAGACTGCGGCGATAGACGTGACGATGAATCCTTTCCACCGCCGTCGCGCCACGAAGGCGCCCGCCCCCGCCGTTATCTGCGCCGTCTAGGCAAATCACCGCGGCCAAGGGCAATGGTTCGGTATTGAAGCTTTTAAAAACTGGAAAGTTGTACTTTTCAATGGTTGAACCGGTCCGTTCCAGCCCGTCCACGGACAACTTCATACGGTTGATCGCATCCCGCCACAGCTTCAGCCGTGGGAAGGCCGGTAATACCCGGGGGCCTGCGGGTGCGGCGATATCCACCACCGTCACATCATCGGCGAGAACGGCATGGCCGCGTTGAAGAAAGGCGGCGGCTAAAGTGGATTTTCCGATGCCGGAAGGACCGGCGAGAGCGACAGCCGCATCTCCAATGCGCACACAACTGGCGTGCAACGGCAGCAGCCCCCGGCGATAGCAAAGGACGCCAAACACCGTGCCGAGCAGAAATACGCGGATGTCGGGCGCATTCAAAGGCAAGGCGGGATCGATGGTCACCCGCGTTCCGGTGGGGTTGATCAGATAAGCGGCGACGCCCGGAATGGCGAAGCGGCATGTTCCGTCGACGGATACTTGCAGCAATGGACGATCAACCGTCAGATCGGACAATCTTTCAGGCGCCCGGCCTAGATCGATAGTCAGGTCGGGCGCTTGATCGTCGCCGGCCCAAGGCATGAGATCGGGCAACGGTAGCGCACTCGCCACCCGCCAGCCGCACAGCGTGTAGTCATGGAATAAAAATGGCTCGTCATCGGCGAAGGGAGCATACGTTAACATGGCGCCGCGAACATAGCCCAGCCGCCTTCTGATGCGATAGCTGTATTTGAAAGGAAGATCGCACACGCCGCGCGCCGAGCATCCGGATTTCAACGGTTTGCGGATCGAGAAACCCCTATGCATATGCCCGAGTCGCATAGACGAAAGCCAACCTATAAACGCGCAACCAAATTTATAATCTTTTTTTGATAGTATATAATCATACATACATAATAAATACTCATACATATGTAGTAAAGCAGTTCATCAGCTATGTAATTATACGAAAAAACTTTAAGTAATTTCGATGTTCTGTTGTCCTGTCCTGCGATGGCGCGCTCGTTCCAAACAGCGCGTCGCGGAATTGGGGAAGGAAGACGCCATGACCGATCCATTTATCGGAGAAATCCGGATCAACAGTTTTAACTTCGCCCCGCAAGGCTGGGCGAGCTGTAATGGTCAAACGCTGGCGATCCAGCAAAACGCCGCGCTCTATTCGCTAATCGGCTACGCTTTTGGTGGCGATAAAGTAACGAATTTCAATCTGCCGGATCTGCGCGGGCGGACCCCAGTTGGGTTCTATACAAGCTCGCAGACCATCGGTCAGCTTACACACTACAACATGGGGGATGCCGGGGGCGCCGAGACCGTGACGCTGACCACCACCCAGATCCCGACGCACATCCATTCATGGGCATGCGCCAACACGGTGGGCGCCACGCAAAATCCCACCGGCGGTTTTTACGCTCAGGCGCCCGCGACGGCCAACATCTATACCGCCCTTCCTTCTACGGGCAGTCAGGGTCTCACAGCCTTCAACCCTAAGATTATGGGCGGCACAGGCGGCGATCAAGCGCACAACAACATGCAGCCCTTCCTGGTGCTGAATTTCGTCATTGCGCTGAGCGGCGTCTACCCGCCACGCCAATGATGCGACGCTACCCCCCCCTGACGTCGGCCGGCCGCGCCTCGCGGTCGCCTATGATTGATCCCTGACGGGAGAAAAAGCGATGGACGCTTATCTTGGTGAAATTAAAATCTGGCCGGTGCCGCGCTGTCCGGACGGCTGGATGTATTGCAACGGCGCGGTGTTGAAGATCGCCGATTACCAGCCGCTTTACGCAATTATCGGCGTCACTTACGGCGGCGACGCGGTGACGACCTTCGCGCTTCCTAATCTGTGCGGTCGAGTTCCCATTCATATGGGCGCCGGCCCCAGCACCAATGGCGCATTGCCGCCGGTCAGTCATATTATCGGCCAGAATGGCGGCTCGACCACGGTGACGCTGACCGCGGCGCAGATGCCGGCGCACGAGCATATAGCGCTCGGCAGCAGCCTGCCGGCGACCACAAACACGCCGGCGAGCAACACGGTGCTGGGGACCGCGGCTTCCAACGTCAGCCCTTATATGAAGGAATCGGCGGCTGGCAAAGACTTCGCCTTTGACGCCGCCGCTTTGACCACGACCGGGGGCGGCCAAGCCCACAATAACGTAATGCCCAGCCGCACGGTGAACTACATCATCTGCGTTTCTGGTGGCGTTTTTCCTGTCAAGCCGTGATCGGGGAGGATAATCATGGATCCCTTCATTGGTGAAATCCGCATCTTCGGCTTCAACTTCCCGCCGCAGGACTGGGCCTACTGCAACGGACAGCAACTGCCGGTCAGTCAGTATCAGGCTTTATACTCGCTGATCGGCGCCATCTATGGGAGCAACGGCTCCCAACCGACGGCCTTCAACCTGCCGAACCTGCAGTCCCAGACGGTCATGGGCGCCAATCCCATGGGGGACGGCGACAGCCAATATCTAAATCGATCAAGCGGGGCGGAAAAAGTCCTGCTGACCGAAGCGCAGTTGCCTAACCACACCCACGCCATGGGCGGCGAGATCACCAGCTCATCGGTGAACTTCCTCAATACTCCGGGGAATACGGCGCTTCCCAATGGCGTTTTCATCGGCGCCACATCCCAGAAGGTCTTCGTGGCCGACTCGCCGAACACCTATTTCTCACCCTATGCGATCTCCGCTGTCGGCGGCAACGGCACGCACGAAAACCGTCAGCCCTTCCTGACGTTCAATTTCTGCATCTGCACTGACGGCATCTATCCCAACTTCCCCTGAAGCCATGGAGCATGCCGAAATCTCCGGCGCTGCGGGTTGCGCGGCGCCGGTTTTTATCCCCGGCGCCGCTCTTACGGCGCTGGGGATTTCCGTTCGACCGGAGACGGAGGCCGACGCCGCCTTCGTCTGTCGTCTCTACTGCGAAATGCGCTGGGAAGAACTGGCGGTTGTCCAGGGGTGGACCAACGAACAAAAGCTCGGCTTCCTCGCTCAGCAATATGAAGCGCAACGCCGGCACTACGCCAACGCCTATTTCGACGCTGAATTTTTGGTGATCGAACGAGATGGCGCGCCGGTCGGCCGCCTTTATCTTTATCGCGGCAATCCCGCCGACATCCGCATCGTCGATATCGGCTTGCTGATCGCCGAGCGAAACAAGGGATTGGGACGGTTGATCCTGGAGGCGGTGTTCGACGAGGCGCGCCGCGAAGGCCGCAGCGCGAGCATCCATGTCGAGGTCTTCAACCCGGCGCGCCGGCTTTACGACCGGCTGGGCTTTGTCGAAAAGGGAGAGCACGGCCCCTATCGGCTGATGGAGTGGCGGGGGTGATCCCCCGCCTTTTTCCAGCCGGCGGCGGCGTCAGTTGAAAACCGCCTGATAGCGGTAGGTTCCGTCGTCGTTTTGTCCGATCGGCACGATGAAGATCTCTTTTTCCCAGTCGTCGCCGTGCCGAAATCGGTAGGTTCCTTGCGGGCAGAGAACACCCTTGGCGCCATCAAAAAACAAAGAGAAAGGGTCGCGAATTTTCCCAGGAAAATCCCGCGTTTTCCTGGAGGTTATGTCAGACAACACAATATCAAGCTGATGATCGTCCGAAATTACCAGTTTAAATATGTCGCCTTTTTTTGGCGAGAAGTCTTCTATTTGCATAATTTCCATTATTTTCTCCATACTGAGATTCTATACTTGTTTTATATTATCATTTATCTGCGGATGGTTCAAAAAAATAATGCGGCCTAGCGGCTTTCGCCTCCGCGTCCTTGACAGCGGCCGCCGCCGCGGCTACCGCCTTTGGCATGTTCCGCGCCGTTCTTGATCTTTCCCGTCGTCTGGCCGCCATGGGGCGGCGGCGCGCAGCGTCCGCGCTGGCGCTCAACGCCGTCGCCGGTCTGACCGAAGGTGTCGGCGTGCTGGCGCTGATTCCCTTGCTCAAGCTGCTGGGGATCGGCGGCGAAAGTGAAAGCGCCGCGCCCGACGCCGGGCTTTTCGTTCTTGTTCTCGCCGGCTACGTGCTGCTGGTCGCCGCCGCCGCGCTGATCGGCCGAACCCGCGCCCTGGCCGCCCAAGCGCTGACGCTGGAATTTCTTGACCGGCTACGCGCCGATCTGCACGCCGCGATCCTCAACATGGAATGGCGCGCCTTCAACAAGCGCCGCGCCGCCGATCTGCAACAAGCGATGACCGGCGAGATCGGCCGCATCCATATGGCGGTCATCGCGCTGGGCGATCTTCTGGGGGCCGGGTTGGCGATGCCGTTTCTCGCCGCCGCCGCCGTCGCCCTTTCCCCAACCTTGACCGCAGCGGCGCTGGCGGTGGTGGCGGCGGCGGCGCT
>CALGOL010000142.1 GCA_937960755.1 uncultured Azospirillum sp. | reverse complement strand
GATTACAAGGTGACTGGAGTTCAGACGTGTGCTCGTCCGATCTCTTTCCCCCGTCGCCGTCTCGGCGCAAACCGCGTCTCCGGCCACCGCCGCGCCGGCGCAAATCCGCGTTCAGGTTCCGGGTTTCTATCGTTTCGCGGTGGGCGACGCGGTGGCGACCGCGGTTTATGACGGCTACATCCACCTGAAAAACGATTTGTTCAAAGGCGCTTCGCCGGAGGATTTCCGGGCGGCGCTGGAGCGCATGTTCGTCGAGAGCGCCAAGGAGGGCGGGGCGCAAACCGCGGTGAACGCCTATCTTATTCATGACGGCGAGCGGCTGGCGCTGATCGACGCCGGCACGGCCAAGGCGTTCGGCCCGACCTTGGGCGAAGTCGCCGCCAACATCCGCGCCGCCGGCTACGATCCGGCGCAGGTGTCAATCGTGCTGCTGACCCATTTGCACCCCGACCACGCTAACGGCTTGATGACGCCGGAAGGCAAAGTCGCCTTTCCCAACGCCGAAGTCTGGGTCGCCAAGGCGGAAGCCGATTTCTGGCTGAACGCCGACATCGCCGCCAAGGCGCCGGAAGGCATGCGGCCGATGTTCCAAATGGCGCAAGGCGCGACGGCCGCCTACGCCGCCGCCGGCAAGCTGAAAATCTTCGCCCCCGGCGACGCCTTGCCGGTGAAGGGGCTGACCGCCGCGCCGTCCCCCGGCCACACGCCGGGGCATACCGGCTATCTGCTGGAATCCAAGGGCGAAAAGCTGCTGGTGTGGGGCGACGTGGTGCACAGCCACGCCGCCCAGTTCGTCAACCCCGACATCTCGTTGGAGTTCGACACCGACCAGCCGATGGCCATCGCCACCCGCAAGAAGCTGCTGGCGGAAGCAGCCGCGGGCAAGCTGCTGGTGGCCGGGGCGCATCTGCCGTTCCCTGGGATTGGCCACGTCCGCGCCGACGGCGACGGCCGTTACGCTTGGGTGCCGGTGGAATACGCGCCCCTGCCGGCGAAGCCGTAAAACGAACGACTCCGGCGAAGCCGTAAAACGAACGACTCCGCTAAACCGTAAGCCCCGCTAAACTGTCCGGCTGACGGCGGCGGCGGGATGGCGTATATGTCGCGCATCATGACAGACACGTCTTCCCGCGCCGCCGCCGCGCCCAAGGTCGGCATCGTTTCGCTCGGCTGCCCCAAGGCTTTGGTGGATTCCGAACGCATCCTGACGCGCCTGCGCGCCGAGGGGTATGAGATTTCCCCCAGCTACGACGGCGCCGACGTGGTGCTGGTCAACACCTGCGGCTTTCTCGATTCCGCCAAGCAAGAATCGCTGGAAGCCATCGGCGAGGCGATACGGGAAAACGGCAAGGTCATCGTCACCGGCTGCATGGGCGGCGACCCGGAAGCGATCCGCAAGGTTCACCCCGCGGTGCTCGCCGTCACCGGCCCGCACCAGTATGAAGCGGTGGTGGGCGCGGTGCATGAAGCCTTGCCGCGGCCGCACGACCCGTTCCTTGATCTGGTGCCGCCGGAAGGGCTGCACCTGACGCCGCGGCACTACGCCTATCTGAAGATTTCCGAAGGCTGTCATAACCGCTGCTCGTTCTGCATCATCCCGTCCTTGCGCGGCGATCTGGTCAGCCGGCCGATTGATAAGGTGCTGCGGGAGGCGGAAAAGCTGGCGACGGCCGGCGTCAAGGAACTGCTGGTCATCAGCCAGGACACCAGCGCCTACGGCCTCGACCTCAAATACGCCGAAACCCAGTGGTATGATCGCACGGTGCGGACGCGCTTCTACGATCTCGCCAAGGAATTGGCGAATTTGGACGTCTGGGTGCGCATGCACTACGTCTATCCCTATCCGCACGTCGACGACGTCATCCCGCTGATGGCGGAAGGGCGGATACTGCCCTATCTCGACATTCCGTTTCAGCACGCCTCGCCCAAGGTGCTGAAGGCGATGCGCCGCCCCGGCGACCAGGAAAAGACCCTGGGCCGCATCCGCCGCTGGCGCGAGGAATGTCCGCATTTGGCGCTGCGCTCCACCTTCATCGTCGGCTTCCCCGGCGAGACGGAAGAAGACTTCCAAATGCTGCTCGACTGGCTGGGCGAGGCGCAGTTGGATCGCGTCGGCTGCTTCAAGTACGAAGCGGTGGCCGGGGCGCCGGCTAATGATCTGCCGGGCGCCGTGCCGGAAGAAGTCAAGCAGGAACGCTGGGAGCGCTTCATGCAGACGCAAAAGGAAATCAGCGCCGCCCGGCTGCAAGAAAAGGTCGGCATGGTGCTGGGCGTGCTGATCGACGAGGTGGACGAAGACGGCGCCATCGGCCGGTCTTACGCCGACGCGCCGGAAATCGACGGCTCGGTGTTCTTGAACGGCGAAACCAACGTCAAGCCTGGCGACATGGTCGACGTGCTGATTGAAAACGCCGACGAGTATGATTTGTGGGGGAGCATTGAGCGGGACGAGTAAGCCCCCGGCCTCTGCGCCCATCGCTGCGCCGCCCTCGCCTGACGACGCCCGCTTGATGGACGTGCAGCAGGGCGGGCGGTGTTTCTTATGCGGCGAGCCGGTGGGGGCGAAGGCGACTTACGATCACCTGATCCCCCGCGCCTACGGCGGGGCGGACGTCGCGGGAAACGTCGTGCTGGTTCACGCCCGCTGCAACAAGAAGAAAGCCGACCGGCTGCCGACGCCGGACGAGATCGACCGCTTTATCGCCATGCGAAAGGGCTCACGCCTTGGCGTCTGGCCGCCGTTATTGGCGCTGCGCCAAGCAGAGGAGGGCGAGGAATGGATCGTCC
>CALGOL010000141.1 GCA_937960755.1 uncultured Azospirillum sp. | reverse complement strand
GCGCGGGCCAGCACGTCTTCCGGCCGGTCGGCGGCGTCGGCGCGCACAGTGATGCTTTTCGACGCCTTCAAGCCGTCCAGCGTCGCCAAGGTCACCTCGACTTGCAGGTTCTGACCGGGGGCGGGCCCTTGCGGCCCCATCGTGGTTTTCGCCACCACCACGCCGCCGGCGCCGTGCTGCTGGGCGATCTTGGCGAAGGCCGCCGCGTCGCCGGTCAAGGCTTCCTGCGCGCTGACGGCGCTGACGTCGCTCAATTCGCCGTCCGGCACGGTCAACGGGGCGAGCGCGCCCGGCCGGCCTTCATGCGCCTCCCACGCGGCGCGCCAAGGGGTGCGGTCGTCCCACAGCACCGGCGCGCCCGCCTGGCTGATGGTCAGCGGCAGCAACACCATGGGCCGCGTGGCGGGTTCGACATAAGACGCGGTTCCGGTGCCGGCCAGGGCTTGGCGCACGGGTTCCGGCGCGAAGCGCACGGTCATCACCGCGGCGTAACGGCCGGGGGACAGGCGTTCGTCGTCGATGGAGAAGTTCTGCACCGCACGCGACAATTCAACGTCGGACAGGGCGGGGGCCTTGGCGCCCGGCGGCAGCAACTGCTTGAACAATTCTTCCCACGCCTTGCGCTGGGCTTGGGCGATGGCGCGGTCGCGGGCGGCGTTGGTGTCGGCGGCGGTGACGTCCACCGCGATGCCTGAAACGGTGAAAGCCTCATGCCGCACGGTCTGGGCGGACGGCTGGCCCCAAGCGAAGGCGACGACGGCGACGACAAGGACGGCGGCGAAGCGCGTAAGCGGGGTGAAGCGGCGCATTTCCATCAGCGAGAGCCTTCCGTAACGGGCATTGGTGGCGTATACGTGGCGCGCGGGAGCCGAGGGCTTAAAGCCAGCGGCGCTCCTAGCGTGTCGAGTTTATATAGAACAGCGTAAGCGAGGGCGCCATTCCCACCGTAACCGACAACGCCGCCGACGCCTATAAGCAGGCGGGTGTGGACATCGACGCAGGCAATGCGCTGGTCGACGCCATTAAACCCTTGGCCCGCTCCACCGCGCGCCCCGGTTCCGACGCCGGGTTGGGTGGTTTCGGCGCCCTGTTCGACCTGCGCGCCGCCGGTTTCACCGATCCGCTGCTGGTCTCCACCACCGACGGCGTCGGCACCAAGCTGAAAGTCGCAATCGACTCCGGCCGCCACGACACGGTGGGGATCGACTTGGTGGCGATGTGCGTCAACGATTTATTGGCGCAAGGGGCCGAGCCGCTGCTGTTCCTTGACTATTTCGCCACCGGCAAGCTGGACGTCGCCGCCGGCCGCGCCATCGTCGCCGGCATCGCCGAAGGTTGCCGTCAGGCGGGCTGCGCCCTGGTCGGCGGTGAAACCGCTGAAATGCCCGGCATGTACGCCGGCGGCGATTATGACCTCGCCGGTTTTGCGGTCGGCGCGGTCGAGCGCTCCCAAGTGCTGACCGGCGACGGCGTCGCTCCCGGCGACGTGGTGCTGGGCTTGGCGTCGTCCGGCGTGCATTCCAACGGCTATTCGCTGGTGCGCAAGCTGGTGGCGGAAAGCGGATTGTCCTACGCCGATCCTTGTCCGTGGAATCCTGAAATCACGCTGGGCGAAGCGCTGCTGACCCCGACGCGGATTTACGTCAAGGCGGTGCTGCCGGCGGTGCGCGCCGGTCTGGTCAAGGCTTTGGCCCACATCACCGGCGGCGGCCTGCTGGAGAATATTCCCCGCGTGCTGCCCAAGGGAACCGGCGTCGTGCTGGACGCGACGGCGTGGCCGCTGCTTCCGGTGTTCCGCTGGCTGATGGCGCAAGGCAAGCTGTCGGGGCACGACATGGCCCGGACGTTCAACACCGGGATCGGCGTCGCCGTGGCGGTTCCCGCCGACCGGGTTGACGCAGCTAAGGCGCTGTTGGCGGCGCAGGGCGATGCGGTTTACGAAATCGGCCGCGTCGTCGCGCTGGCGGACGGCGATTCCGCCGTGACGGTCAACGGCGCGGATACGGCGTGGACGGCATGACGACGGCGGGTTCTAAGCGGCTGAAGCTGGGCGTGCTGATTTCCGGCCGCGGCAGCAATTTGCAAGCCTTGCTGGACGCCGCCGCCGCCGCGGCCTTTCCGGCGGAAGTCGCCTTGGTGCTGTCCAACCGCGCCGACGCCTATGGGCTGGAGCGGGCGGCCAAGGCCGGCGTCGAATCGGCGGTGATCGATCACAAGCCGTTCAAGGGCGACCGTCCGGCGTTTGAAGCGGCGATGGACGCGCGGTTGCGCCAGAGCGGGGTCGAACTGGTGTGCCTCGCCGGCTTCATGCGCCTGCTGTCGCCATGGTTCGTCAATCAGTGGCGCGACCGGATGATTAACATTCACCCGTCGCTGCTGCCGTCGTTCAAAGGGCTGGACACCCACCAGCGCGTGTTGGACGCCGGCGGGCGGCTGCATGGTTGCACCGTGCATTACGTGCGGGCCGAGATGGACGACGGCCCGATCATCGCCCAAGCCGCCGTTCCGGTGCTGGACGGCGACGACGCCGACGCGCTGGCCCATCGGGTGCTGGCGCAAGAGCACGCCATCTATCCCTTGGCGGTGCGCTTGATCGCCGAAGGCCGCGCCCGCGTCGACGGCGAACGGGTGCGGATCGACGGCGACAGCCAGAACCCCGCCGCCGCGCTGGTCAGCCCGGCGGGCTGAGGTTGTCTGCGGTCGTCGCTAATTGTTTATGTGACGAACTTTCCCCTTGCCGTTGGGCTTCGGCTTCGCCAGATTTACTACGGTAATCTGGCGGGCGCCCGCCAGCGCCCCATCAGCGCAGTAACGGAGGAAAATCGTCATGGCTTCGTTGCGTCCCGCCAAAATCAACCCCGCCACGTCTGACGACCTGTTGCGTGAACGCCAGGAAGAATGGCGCCGCTTCACCGTCTTCACCGCCTACGGAACCGGCGGCGTGGTGGCGTTGTTGTTGTTAATGAAGATTTTTCTGGTTTGACGACGCGCTTTAAAAAAAGCCCCTTCCCATCGGGAAGGGGCTTTTTCGTGTTATGCCAATCCGCCGAAAGTTTGACTTTTAGGCGGATTGGTGAGGCCCGCGCGGCGATTGAGCGCCGCCGCCTTCGCCGGACTGACCCCAAGGGTCAGTCATTCGGCGGGGCGGCGTTAAGGCGCTTACTATTGCTGACGCATTTGTTCTTGGATCTGCCGCATGATCTCCGCCGACGGGTCTTCGGACGGCGGGGCGGGGATCGCCGAACCGCTGGACGAATCCGGCGCCGGGAAGGCGGGCGGCTCGGGCGGCGCGTAATCAAGCTGCGGGATGTCGATCTGAATGGTGTTCAGGTCGACATCCGCCGCCTTTTGAATGCTTGACAGCACCAGTTCAGGGAAGGCGATGACGATGCCGACCATAATCAACTGGATGCAAACGAAAGGCACCGCACCCCAATAGATTTGGCCGGTGGTGATCCTGGCGATTGGTTTGCCGGTGACCTTGTCGACGTAGTCGGTGCGCGCGGCCACCGACCGCAAGTAAAACAGTGCGAAGCCGAACGGCGGATGCATGAACGACGTCTGCATGTTGACCGCCAGCAGCACGCCGAACCAAATCAAATCAATGCCGAGTTTGTCGGCGGCCGGCGCCAGCAGCGGCACGATGATGAAGGCCAGCTCGAAGAAGTCGAGGAAGAAGGCCAGCAAGAACACCATGATGTTGACGACGATCAGGAAGCCCAATTCGCCGCCGGGCAGGCTGGTCAGCAGATGTTCGACCCACAAGTCGCCGTTAACGCCGCGGAACACCAGACCAAACACCGTGGCGCCGATCAGAATGAAAACGACGAAGGTGGAAAGCTTGGCGGTGGTGTCCATCGCCTGCTTGACTAGGTCAATGGTCAGCTTACGCTTGGCGATGGCGAGGAAGATGGCCCCCATCGCCCCCATGGCGCCGCCTTCGGTCGGCGTGGCGATGCCAAGGAAGATGGTGCCCAGCACCAGGAAAATCAGCACCAGCGGCGGCACGAGACAGGCCAGCGAGCGCACCACCAGCTTCATGCCGCGCAGCGAGCGCGCCTCCAGCGGCAACGCCGGGGCCATTTCCGGCCGGAACATGGTGAGCAGGAAGATGTAGCCGGCGTACATCGCCGTCAGCACCAGGCCAGGCAGCATGGCGCCGGCGTACATGTCGCCAACCGAGCGGCCCAACTGGTCGGCGAGAATAATCAGCACCAAGCTGGGCGGAATGATCTGCGCCAACGTGCCGGACGCGGCGATGACGCCGGTGGCGACGCGGCGATCATAGCCGTAGCGCAGCATGATCGGCAGCGAAATCAGCCCCATGGAGATCACCGACGCGGCGACCACGCCGGTGGTGGCGGCCAACAGCGCGCCGACAAAAATCACCGCATAGGCCAAGCCGCCGCGGATCGGGCCGAACAACTGGCCGATGGTGTCGAGCAGGTCTTCCGCCATGCCCGACCGTTCCAGGATCAACCCCATGAAGGTGAAGAACGGGATCGCCAGCAGCGTGTCATTGAACATGATGCCAAAAATGCGTTCCGGCAGCGCTTGCAGCAGTTCCGGTCCGAACAGGCCGAGTTCAATCCCTAAAATGCCGAAAAACAGCCCGTTGGCGGCCAGCGCGAACGCGACCGGAAAGCCGGAGAGCAGAAAAAACACCAACGCGCCGAACATCAGCGGCGCCATGTTGGCGACAACGAATTGCGTCATGCCTTGGGTCTCCGGCGCGCTTAGTGATGGCTGTGCATTTTTTCGCCGGGCTCGTCAATCGCGCCCGCCAGATAGGCGACGCGCTTGATGAACTCGGAGACCGCCTGCAAGATCAGCAGGATAAAGCCGACCGGCAGCAAGATCTTCACCGGCCATCGCATCAGGCCGCCGGCGTTACTGGACATTTCATGGATATTGTAGCTGTCCAGAACGACTGGGTAGGACAGGTACAAAATCAAAATCGCCATCGGCAAAAGAAAGAACAAAGTGCCGAAGATATCGACCCAGCATTGTGTGCGCTTGGTGAAACGGCCGACGACGATGTCAATGCGGATATGCTCGTTGCGCAGCCATGTATAGCCGGCGCACAGCAGAAACACCGCCGAAAACAGATACCACTGCAACTCAAGCCAAGCGTTGGAGCTGGTGTTCAGCGCGTAGCGAACGGTGGCGTTGCCGGCGCTGATGACCACCGCAACCAAAATCAGCCAGCTTACAAGCTTTCCGACCGCGGTGTTCAGCGCGTCGATCAGCCTGCTAAGGGACAGCAAGGCGGCCAATATCGTTCTCCCAAGGCATGTTGGACGTCGCGTCGATCCTGTCGGCGCTTTTTGGTAAGAGAATTTGACCAGACGACTATCTGTTAGTTTGTCGATGGATTCAAGGGGGCAACGGGCGTCGCTGCGGAATAAATTTATCGTGTCGCTCTTCGCGCGCGGCGGTCTTTTCGTTTTTGGGCGTCAAGTCGACGATGGATTGTGATGATCCCGTCAAACTCGGCGGCTTTGGCCGTTTTTCATCCTGGGTCGGCGTTTTTCGCGACGAAATCGCATTGGCGCATCGTCGCTTACCGAGGCCGAAGACCGTACATGCAGTATGCATTTTTTTGCAAATCGCACTGCAAAATGCAAAAAAAACAGCATTTCGTTTCAAATGAACGCATTATTTTTGTTAAATCGACTTGTTTTTAGGCGCCGACGCGGGCGGCTGACTAGTTTTTAGTCAAAACCAAATAGGCGCATTTCGGCGCGATTATTGCTCAGACGTTAAAAAGGTCCGCTTTTGAGATTAAAGCGACTCCTAATCAACCTTGACGAACCAGGAGGGGGCCATGAGCTGGACCCAAAATATTACGATAAGAACAAAAGTCATATCGGCTTTTGTGATTGTGTTGTTTTGCATGCTTGGGTTGGGCGGCGTCGCGCTGACGCAGATGAACACGTTAAACACCGAGGCGGCGGAAGTGCGAGACAATTGGTTGCCGTCGACGGCGCTAATCGGGGAGATGAGCGCGCTGTTCACGAATTATCGCGTTTTGGAAGGTGCTCACATCACATCGACGATGGACGTCGATATGGCGGCGGAGGAAAAAAGCATGGCGGCGACGTTAAGTCGCTTCAAGGAAAAGGCGGCGGATTATGAAAAGCTGCTGACGCCAGGGCTGGAAACTGAAACCTATCATTTATTTCAGGGAAATTTTGACCGGTACATTAACATTAGCCAAAATCAGCTCATAAAACTTTCTCGAAATAATGAAAACACGGCCGCCAGCGCTTTGTATCGCGGCGCTTCGCGCAAAGAATTTCGTGAAGGCAAGGCGCTTTTAGAGCAATTACTCGTTTTTAATGTGCAAGAGGGCAAAAAGGCTGCCGATCATGGCGTCGCCGCCTACAACGTCGGCGTCAAGGGCGTCGTCGTCGCGGCCTGTTTGACGGGCCTGCTATGCTATGGCGCGGCCTGGATCATGTTCGCCACCGTTTCGGCCCCAATATCCGTTTTGACGAATGTCATGAGGCTTTTGGCGGATCGGCATTTGACGACCGTGGTGGATGGCGTGGAGCGCCGCGACGAAATCGGCGAGATGGCTCGCGCGGTTCAGGTGTTTAAGGATGGACTGATCGAAGCGGATCGGATGGTCGCGGCGCAGGAAGCCGAGCGGGCGGCCAATCAGGCGCGCTTGGAAGCGGCGAAGAACCGCATGGTCGCCGAATTCGAATCCGCCGCCGCGAACGGCTTGCGCTCCGTCGCCGCCGCGGCCGTCGAACTGGACGCCACGGCGCAAGGCATGACCTCCATGGCGCGAGAGACAACGAAACAAGCCTCCACCCTCGCCGCCGCCGCCGAGCAGACCAGCGCCAATGTGCAGACCGTCGCCACCGCCACCGAGGAGATGACCAGCTCGGTGCGGGAGATTTCCTCCCAAGTCGCGCGCTCCACAGATATCGCCGGCAAAGCGGTGGAGGAGGCGGCCGGCACCGCTGAAGTGGTGCGCAATTTGGCCGATGCGGCGCAGAAAATCGGCGATGTAGTCAGCTTGATTACGAACATCGCCGGACAAACCAATCTGTTGGCGTTGAACGCGACGATCGAAGCCGCGCGGGCTGGCGAAGCTGGCAAGGGTTTCGCCGTCGTGGCGTCCGAAGTCAAAAGCCTCGCCAATCAGACGGCGAAAGCGACGGAGGACATCGCCGGCCAGATTTCCTCGATTCAAGCCACCACGAACAACGTGGTGTCGGCCATCGGCGGTATCGGCGGCACCATCAGCAGGATCAACGAGATTTCGACCACCATCGCCGCGGCGATTGAAGAGCAAAGCGCCGCCACCAACGAAATCGCTCGCAGCATTCAGCAAGCCGCAGCCGGCACCCAAGAGGTCAGCGACGCGGTGATGAAGTTGACGCAAACCGCGGGGGAGACCGGGGCGGCCGCCGGGCAAGTGCAGGGCGCGGCCGGCGGTTTGTCGAAGCAGGCGGAAACCTTGCGCGGCGACGTGGACCGTTTCCTGGCGGCGATCAAGGCAGCCTAAAACCGAAAAAAAACGGCGAGCGCCCGGGCGAAAGTCAGGGCGCTTCTTCCGCCGTCACATCAAGGGCGCTCCAACCGTCTGGCCCCAACGCCTCTAGCGGTTGGAAGCGGGTTTTGTAGGCCATCTTGCGGCTGCTGGCGATCCAATAGCCCAAGTAAACGTGGGGCAGGCCCTCCGCCAAAGCCTGACGAATCAAGGCTAAGATCAGATAACTGCCGAGGCTGCGCGCCTCCAGCCTTGCGTCGTAAAAACTATAGACGGCGGAATAGCCGTCCTCCAGCCGATCGGTGAGCATCGCCCCCACCAGCCGGCCGTCGGCGTCGCGGGCTTCCAGCAAACTGGTGTCGGCGCGGCCTTCGTCGATCATCGCGACAAAATCGCCCATCGCCATGCGCGCCATATCGGAATCATCGTGGCGGGCGTTTTGATAGTTAATGAACAGCCGATATTGTTCGGATGTCGCCGAAGCCGGCGCCAGCCTCGCCGTCAGGTCGTCATTGTTGCGCTGAACCCGGCGCAAGGAGCGGCCGGGAATAAACCGCGCCACGGGTATCCGCACCGGCACGCAGGCTTGGCAGGTGGGGCAAACCGGGCGATAGACGATGTCGTGACTGCGGCGGAAACCGGCGCGCGACAGGGTCGAATTAACCTCAACCGCTTGCGGACCGGCGATCCGGGTGAAGAGCTTGCGCTCCACCCGGCCGGGCAGGTACGGACACGGCATCGGGCCGGACCGGTAAAACTGCTGCAACGGCCGATGCAGGGGCGGGATGATCGACATGATGCGGCGGCGCCGGTCCGGTGATGCAAAAGCGAGGGATTGATCTTACTGCGCTTGGGCTTGACCTTCCACCGGAGTTTGTTCATGGCCGAAGAAAGCCGCCCCCAACGCAGTCGTAAGATCGCTTAATTTGCATTGCACCCCGTCAAGGTACTCATGCAACCCGTCGCGAATGATGTCGTCGACGCCGCGGGAGAACAGCACCCCTTGCAGCAACTCCATCATCTCCATCGCCTCGGCGCCGCGGCGCAGGTTGTAGCGCGAGCGCATGCGCCCCAGCACCCCGTCCAACTGGCGATGACACATGACCACGGACCGAGGGAAGCCTTCATTGAACAGCAGGAAACCCGCCACCGTGGCCGGCGTCATGCCGCGGGGGTAAACCCGGCGGAAAGCGTGGTAGCCGGCGGCGCAGCGCAGCACGGTGGTCCACTGACTGACGTCCAAGGTTGACCCGACGTCCAGCGGCGACGGCAGCAGGGTGTGGTACTTGATGTCGACCAGCCGGGTGGTCTGGTCGGCCCGTTCGATGTACTTGCCCATCTGGTAGAAGTACCAGCCCTGATCGCGGTAAAAGGTGCCTTCGGTGATGCCGTAATGGGTCTGGCAGCCTTCCTTGACCCATTGGCAGACGCGGCTCAGGCCCGGCGTCTCCACCTCTTTTTGCGTCAACGCCAGCAAACGGTTATAGAACACGTTGATCTGCGTCCACATTTCGGTGGAGATCCATGGCCGCAGCACCCGCGCGTTCTCCCGCGCCATGCGCACCACCGAAACCAGCGAATTGCCGTTGCTGGCGTCCAGCGTATAAAACTTGGCGACGCTTTCCGCCGTCGCCCTGTCGTAGCGGCTGAAAAACGCCTTTTCATCGGCGTTCAGTTGGATGATCGCCATCCAGTTGGTGGCGCCGCGGGTGTCCCTGGCGAAGGTTTCATGGACGTCCAGCAGGCGGGCGATGTTTTCCGCCCGCTCCATGTAGCGGGCCATCCAGAAGATGCATTCGGCGTAGCGAGCCAGCAGATTCACGATGCGCTCTCCTCGTCGGCGTCCCGTTCCATCACCCAGGTGTCTTTCGACCCGCCGCCTTGCGACGAGTTGACGATCAGCGTGCCTTTCTTCAGCGCCACGCGGGTCAGCCCGCCCGGCAGCACCCAAGTGCTTTTGCCGGTGATGGCGAAGGGGCGCAAATCGACGTGCCGCGGCTCGACGCCGTCATCGGTCACCGTGGGGCACACCGAAAGGTCAAGCGTCGGTTGGCTGATGTAATTGGCGGGGTCGGCCAGCAGGCTAGCGCGGCATTCCTCCAGCTCCGCCTTGCTGGCGCGCGGCCCGATGGTGATGCCGTACCCGCCGGCTTCGCCCACCGGCTTGACCACCAGCTTGTCAAGGTTGTCGAGGGTGTATTGCAGCGCGTCCGGCTCCCGGCAAATCCGGGTGTCGACGTTGGGGATGATGGCTTCTTGATCGAGATAATACTTAATCATCCGCGGCACGTAGCAGTACACCGCCTTGTCGTCCGCCACCCCGGTGCCGATGGCGTTGGCGAGCTGAATATTGCCTTTGCGGTAGGCGTCAAAAATGCCCGGCACGCCCAAGAGGCTGTCGGGGTTGAACGCCTTGGGGTCGAGGAAGTCGTCGCCCAACCGGCGGTAAATCGAATCGACCCGCACCAGCCCGTTGGTGGTTTTCATATAAACCTTGTCGTCGATGACGGCGAGGTCGCGGCCTTCCACCAGCGGCACGCCCATTTCGCGCGCCAGGAAGATGTGCTCGAAATAGGCCGAATTGTACGAGCCCGGCGACAGCAGCGCCACTTCCGGGCTGTCGCCCGCCGGGGCGGCGATTTCGCACATCGCCTCCAGCAGCTTGTGGCCGTAATTGTCCACCGGGCGGATGCCGAAGCCGGTCATCAGGTCGGGGAACACCCGCTGCATCATGTGGCGATTTTCAACGACGTACGACACGCCGGACGGCACCCGGCCGTTATCCTCCAGCACGCGGATGACGCCTTCGCCGTCGCGCACCAGATCGACGCCCATGATGTGGATGTAGGTGTTGAACGGCAGATCGACGCCGATCATCTGCGGGCGGAAATTGGCGTTGCCTTCCACCAAATCGCGCGGCACCACGCCGTCTTTGAGGATTTTCTGATCGTGGTAGATGTCGTGCAAAAACAGGTTCAGCGCCGCCACCCGCTGCACCACGCCGGCTTCCAACCGCGCCCATTCCTTGGCGGTGATGATGCGGGGGATCAAGTCGAAGGGCAAAATGCGGTCCACCGCGTCCTTGTCGGAATAGACCAGGAAGGTGATGCCGAGATTGTAAAGCTCTCGCTCCGCGTCCTGGGAGCGGCGGCGCAGGTCGTCGAACGTCAGCCGGCCCAAACGTTCGCGGATCAGCGCCACCTGGGCGGATCCGCTGTCGCGGTCGCTGAAGAGTTCGTCGAAGAATTTTCCGGCGTCGTACGAAGACAACAAGTCGTTTGAGGCTGCGTCGCTGGCGGTCAACTGCGGCTCCCCGTTTTTCTGTTCGTTACGCCCCGCTCGGTCGGCCGTCGCGGCTCGCCCGTCGCAAGGGATTATGCCCAATTTTTTCAACGCTTGAACAGTGTCGCGCCTGCGACTAATTGTGCGCTGCGTTAATCTAATGACAGCCGAAACTGTGCGCTTGTCAAACTTTTTTGACGCGCTCCGCGAACGACGCGGCGAATAAATTCTTTGGTATTTTAAGACAGATCCTTAAGTCTCGCCCACAGCATGGCGAGGGTGAGCGCGGCGCGGCGCGCCGGGGCCCAGCCGCCCAATGGGAAATGGCGGTGGGGAATGCGGGCGAAGACGTCGAAACGTTCGGCGGTTCCGGCGACGGCTTCCGCCATCAGCTTGCCGCACAGTCCGGCCAGCGCGACGCCGTGGCCGGAATAGCCATGGGCGAACAGGATGTTCGGCGCAATGCGGCCGACTCGCGGCAAGCGGTTGACGGTGATCGCCACATGGCCGCCCCACAACGAATCGACGCGGACGCCGTGCAACTGCGGGAAGACCCGCAGCATTTTGGCGCGCATGCGCGCCTTCAGACCTGGCGGTTCGAAGCCGGAATAGCTGACGCCGCCGCCGAACAGCAGCCGGTGATCGGACGAGCGGCGGTAGTAATTGATCGCCAGATTCATGTCGGCGACCGCCGCGTCGGTGGGCAGCAACGCCGCGGCGTGCGTCGCGCCCAAGGGCTCCGTCGCCAGCACGTAGGTCGCCACCGGCATGGCCCACGACAAGGGCGCGCCGACTCCCTCCAGCCCCTCGGCATAGGCGTTGACCGCCGCCAGCACGAAGCGGGCGCGCACCTCGCCGTGTTCCGTGCGCACCGTCGCCGGGTCGCCGTGAACGACGCCGAGCGCCGGGCTGGCTTCAAAAATCCGCG
>CALGOL010000140.1 GCA_937960755.1 uncultured Azospirillum sp. | reverse complement strand
CCCGCCGCCGCTCCGGCCGCGCCCGCCGCGAAGGCGGCTGCGCCGCAGGGCGTGGACGCTAAGGACTACTCGGACAAGCTGGGCATGAAGTACAAGCTTCAGCCCAACAGCGGCATGCGCAAGACCATCGCCAAGCGCTTGACCGAAGCCAAGCAGACCATCCCGCACTTCTATCTGACCATCGACATCGAACTGGACGCGCTGCTGAAGACCCGCAGCGAGTTGAACGGCCGGTCGGACGAGTACAAGCTGTCGGTCAACGACTTCATCATCCGCGCCGTGGCGCTGGCGCTGAAGAAGGTCCCGGCCGCCAACGCCGCTTGGTCTGACGACGGCATTTTGATGTACGACCACGCCGACGTGTCGGTGGCGGTGGCGACGCCGGGCGGCCTCATCACCCCCATCGTCAAGGCGGCGGAGAACAAGGGCCTCGCCACCATTTCGAACGAAATGAAGGATCTGGCCAAGCGCGCCCGCGACGGCAAGCTGAAGCCGGAAGAGTATCAGGGCGGCACCTTCTCCATCTCCAACCTCGGCATGTTCGGGGTGAAGGAGTTCGCGGCCATCGTCAACCCGCCGCAAGGCGCCATTTTGGCGGTGGGCGCCGGCGAACAGCGCCCGGTGGTCAAGGCCGGCGCGCTGGCGGTGGCGACGGTGATGAGCTGCACCTTGTCGGTCGATCACCGGGTGGTGGACGGCGCGGTAGGAGCGGAATTCCTCGCGGCTTTCAAGAAGCTGGTGGAAGACCCCCTCAGCATGCTTCTGTAAGGGGCGATATTCCTAGCAAGTCCTTAAAGGAGAGGCTGGCCCCATGACCGACTCGCTTATTGAACTGCGCGCCGACATCGACGCCATCGACCGCGACATTATCGCCTTATTAGCGAAACGTTTTGCGGTGGTGCATCGGGTCGCGGTGGTGAAAAAGCGCGAAGGTCTGCCCGCCGTGCTGCCCGAACGCATCGCCGTGGTCAAACGGCAAGCGCGGGCGCTGGCGGAAAACGCCGGCCTTTCCCCGGACTTCGCCGAAAGCCTCTATCACCTGATTATCGAAGAGGCCTGCCGACTGGAAGAGGAGTTCCTGCACGACAAATTGAAAGGATGATGCGGCTATCCGTAGTGGTGGCGACAGGCGTAAATCAACAGCGTCTGTCCATCGCCCACGCCGGAAACCCGATAGATCAGCCGATGCTCACTGTCGATACGGCGCGACCAGCACCCTGCGTAATCTCCTTTTAACGGCTCCGGCTTGCCGATTCCGGTAAATGGCGACCGCATGGTTTCCAAAACCAGCGCATTAACGCGCTTGGTCATTGGGCGGTCGGCGGTCTGCCAATAGAGGTAGTCCGCCCAACCGTTTTTGGTCCAAGACAGGATCACGGCGCTTTATCGGGATCAATCAAGCCGTGGAACACCACCTCTCCCGCTTCAGCTTGCGCAATCGACTGATTGAGCCAAGCGACATTGGCGGGGCTGCGGGTGACGTGAACCGTCGCATCCATCTCTTCATAGTCGTCGACCGACATCATAATCACCGAGCGGCCGTTGCGCCGCGTCACCAGCAGCGGCGCATGATCGTCGCAGACCTTATCCATCAGGGACGCAAGGTTTTGCCGCAGTTGGGAATAGGTGACGTGATCCATGGTTCTGGGCTCCTAACCTGTACGCAGACTTGTACAAATAATCGTACGTCCGGCGCGTCTTGTCAATTCGCCACCCTGGGGGTCCGCGGCCTTCCGCCCGCCCCGTCCGCGTCAAGTTTCGATTTGGGAGAAGAACCCTATGGCCGACATGAATTTTGACGTCATCGTCATCGGCGGCGGTCCCGGCGGCTACGTCGCCGCCATCCGCGCTGCGCAACTGGGTCTGCACACCGCGTTGGTGGAGCGCGAGCATCTCGGCGGCATCTGCCTCAACTGGGGCTGCATCCCCACCAAGGCGCTGCTGCGCTCGGCCGAAGTGCTGCGCAACGCCAAGCATGGCGCGGCGTACGGCCTGAACATCGGTCAGGTCGGCTTCGACCTTGATAAGGTGGTGCAGCGTTCGCGCGGCGTCGCTTCTCAGCTTAACGGCGGCGTCAAGCACCTGCTGAAAAAGAATAAGGTCACCGTCATCGACGGCGAAGCCAAGCTGGCGGGCAAAGGCGTGGTCGCCGTTTCCAAAAGCGGGGCCAAGGTCGGCGATTTCGCCGGCAAGCACATCATCCTCGCCACCGGCGCCCGCGCCCGCACCCTGCCGGGGCTGGAAGACGACGGCAAGCTGGTGTGGACCTATAAAAAGGCCATGACCCCCAACACCACGCCGAAGTCGCTGCTGGTCATCGGCTCCGGCGCCATCGGCATCGAGTTCGCCAGCTTCTACAACGAGTTGGGGGCCAAGGTGACGGTGGTCGAGGTGATGGACCGCATCATGCCGGTGGAGGACGAGGAAATCTCCGCCCTCGCCCGCAAGTCGTTTGAAAAGCAAGGCATGCGCATCATCACCGGCGGCAAGGCCGGCAATCTGCGCAAAAGCGCCGACAGCGTCACCGTGGCGGTGGACGTCGGCGGCAAGGTCGAAGACATCACCGTTGATCGGGTGATCGTCGCCGTCGGCATCTCCCCCAACAGCGAAAACCTCGGCCTGGAAGGCACCAAGGTCAAGACCGACCGCGGCCACATCATCACCAACCAATGGTGCGAAACCGACGAGCCCGGCGTTTACGCCATCGGCGACGTCGCCGCCGCCCCGTGGCTGGCGCACAAGGCGAGCCACGAAGGCGTGATCTGCGTTGAAAAGATCGCCGGACTGCACCCGCACCCGCTTGACCCGCTGAGCATTCCGGGCTGCACCTACGCTCATCCGCAGGTCGCTTCGGTCGGCTACACCGAAGCCAAGGCCAAGGCCGCCGGCTATACGGTCAAGGTCGGCCGCTTCCCGTTCATCGGCAACGGCAAGGCCATCGCCTTGGGCGAAACCGAGGGCATGATTAAGACGGTGTTCGACGCCAAGACCGGCGAACTGCTGGGCGCGCACATGATCGGCGCCGAAGTCACCGAACTGATCCAAGGCTATGTCGTCGGCAAGGCGTTGGAGACCACCGAGCAGGAACTGATGCACACGGTGTTCCCGCACCCGACCCTGTCGGAAATGATGCATGAAAGCGTCCTTTCCGCCTATGGCCAGGCGATCCATATCTGATCTGATGCGGCGCGCCGCCCGTCCCCTTGTCCGCAAGGTCGGGGCATTCACACATTTTGGGACCCTGATTTTCTTGTCTTTTTTCGTCACCCCGGCGAAAGCCGGGGTCCTCCTCATGAGAAACGTTTCTGAGAAGGTGGATTCCGGCTTTCGCCGGAATGACGGCGGAAGGTGAGAAATCAGGTCAAAGCGCAAGATGTGTGAACCCGCCCCCCACGAGGGAGAAGGCTTTATGTCGGCGCTCGCGTGGGGTAGCTTTGATCTGACGCGGTCAAGCGGATGTGGACGGCGATGATGGATGTGGGCGAATTCGACTACGAATACGATCTCTTCGCATGGACGCAGCGCCAAGCCGCCGCTTTGCGCCTCGCTATAACTACAGGCGAGACGGATCGTATCGACTGGCTGAACATCGCCGAAGAAATAGAAAGCCTCGGCGGACGCCAACGAAGCGAGGTTCATGATCGTCTATATGGCCTCATCGCTTGCATGCTCAAATTTCTCTGTTGTCCGCAACTGAGAGAGCGCAACCGCCGCCTTTGGATCGTCATTATCCATCAACAGCGTAATCATCTGGGATATGTTTTCGATGATAGCCCCAGCCTTCGGGCCACGGCGGAAGACATCTTCATAAAGGTCTACCCGGATGCGCGGAAAATGGCGGCGCTCGAAGCCGACGTCCCCTTAAAGACCTTCCCCAAAGAACCGCCGTTCACCCTTGAACAGGCGCTCGATCCCCGCTATCCCCACGACCTCTTCCCCGCGGAAGAAGACGACGACTGACCCGGAAAGCTTGCCCCTATGTCTGACGCTGTCGAAAAACCCGACCATTTCGTTAAGTTGCGGCACCCGGAAAAGGCCCACAAGCCCGACAATCCCATCCAGCGCAAGCCGTCGTGGATCCGGGTCAAAGCGCCGGTCAGCCCGGAATACAACGAAACCCGTGAACTGATGCGCGGGCTGAAGCTGCACACCGTCTGCGAAGAGGCCGCCTGCCCAAACATCGGCGAATGCTGGAAGCACAAGCACGCCACTTTCATGATCTTGGGCGCGATCTGCACCCGCGGCTGCTCGTTCTGCAATGTCGAAACCGGCAAGCCTCTGGCGCTCGACCCGCATGAACCGGAAAACGTCGCCGACGCCACGGCGCAAATGAAGCTGGCGCATGTGGTGGTGACGTCGGTGGACCGCGACGATCTCGACGACGGCGGGGCCGACCATTTCGCCCGCACCATCCGCGCCATCCGTGAACGTTCTCCCGGCACCACGATTGAGGTGCTGACGCCCGACTTCATGCGCAAGCCCGGCGCGATGGAAAAGGTGGTGGAAGCCCGCCCCGACGTCTTCAATCACAATTTGGAGACCGTGCCGCGGCTCTATCCCGGCATTCGGCCCGGCGCCCGCTATTTCACCTCGCTGGCCTTGCTCGCCAAGGTGAAGGAGCTGGACCCCACCATGTTCACCAAGTCCGGCATTATGGTGGGCCTGGGCGAAACCAAGGAAGAAGTCGGCCAGGTCATGGACGACATGCGCGCGGCGGACATTGATTTCATCACCATCGGCCAATACCTTCAGCCGACGGTTAAACATGTCGCGGTCGACCGCTTCGTCACGCCGGAAGAATTTGACGGCTACACGAAGCTGGCGCGCGCCAAGGGCTTTTTGATGGTGTCGGCCTCGCCGCTCACCCGGTCGTCGCACCACGCCGGGGCCGATTTCCAGAAGCTCAAGGCGGCGCGGGAGGCGCGCAGCTAAACAGGGGGAACGGGCATGCGCTTCACCGGCGCCGACGATTACGTCGCCACCGACGATCTTCTGGTGGCGGTTAACGCCGCGGTGACGCTGGAGCGTCCGTTGCTCATCAAGGGGGAGCCCGGCACGGGTAAAACCGTGCTGGCCCACGCCATCGCCACCGCGCTGAATAAGCCGCTGATCGCGTGGCACGTCAAATCCACCACCAAGGCGCAACAGGGCCTGTACGAATACGACGCCGTCAGCCGGCTGCGCGACAGCCAGTTGGGCGACGCCAAGGTGCAGGATGTCGGCAATTATATCGTCAAGGGCAAGCTGTGGGAGGCGTTCGACGCCCCCGAACCGCCGGTGCTGCTAATTGACGAAATCGACAAAGCCGACATCGAGTTCCCCAACGATCTGTTGCTGGAGCTCGACCGCATGGAGTTCCACGTCTACGAGACCCGCCAGACGGTGAAGGCGGCGCGCCGGCCCATCGTCGTCATCACCTCAAATAATGAAAAAGAACTGCCCGACGCCTTCTTGCGCCGCTGCTTCTTCCACTACATCCGCTTTCCGGACCGCGAGACCATGGCGCGCATCATTGACGCCCATTATCCCGGCCTGAAGGGCGAGTTGGTCAACGCCGCTCTGACGCTGTTCTACGATCTGCGCGAGGTTCCGGGGCTCAAGAAAAAGCCTTCCACCTCGGAACTGCTCGACTGGCTGAAGCTCTTGATGGTCGAGGACATCGACCCGGCGACCTTGCGCGCCAAGGACGCCCGCGCCGTCATCCCGCCCTTGTGCGGCGCGTTGCTGAAGAACGAGCAGGACGTGCATTTGCTGGAGCGGCTCGCCTTCCTCGCCCGGCGCGACGGGCGGTAAGGCCCGACGATGTTCATCAACTTCTTCTTCGAGTTGAAGCAAGCCGGCGTGCCGGTGTCGCTGACCGAGTATTTGACGTTGATGGAGGCGATGAAGCGCGGCCTCGCCGACTTCAGCGTCGATGAGTTTTACTATCTCAGCCGCTCCTGTCTGGTGAAGGACGAGCGCAACCTCGACCGTTTCGACCGGGTGTTCGGCCATGTCTTCAAGGCGTTGGACAAGCCGGCGCTGGGCGACGGCGAAGGCGGCCCGACAGCGGAAATCCCGGAAGAATGGCTGCGCAAGCTGGCGGAGCGCTTCTTAACCGAAGAAGAACAAGCGCAAGTGCAGTCGCTAGGCGGCTGGGACAAGCTGATGGAGACGCTGGCCCAGCGCATCGCCGAACAGCGCGAACGCCATCAGGGCGGCTCTAAATGGATCGGCACCGCGGGAACCTCCCCCTTTGGGGCATACGGCTACAACCCCGAAGGGGTGCGCATCGGGCAGGACCGCTCGCGCTACCGCAGCGCTGTCAAGGTGTGGGACAAGCGCGAGTTCAAGAACCTTGACGATACGGTGGAACTCGGCACCCGCAATATTAAGGTGGCGTTGCGCCGCCTGCGCAAATTCGCCCGCACCGGGGCGCAAAGCCAGTTGGATTTAGACGGCACCATCAAAGCGACGGCGGAAAACGCCGGCTGGTTAAATCTGAAAATGGTCCCGGAGCGTCACAACGCGGTCAAGGTGCTGCTGTTTTTCGACATCGGCGGCTCGATGGACGATCACGTCAAGCTCTGCGAAGAACTGTTCTCCGCGGTGCGCGGCGAGTTCAAGCATCTGGAGCATTTTTACTTTCACAACTGCCCCTATGAGGCGGTATGGAAGGACAACCGCCGCCGGCGGGAGCAGCAAATCCCGACTTGGGACGTCATTCACACCTACCCGCACGACTATAAGCTGATCTTCGTCGGCGATGCGGCGATGAGTCCTTATGAGATCGTCGAGCCCGGCGGATCGGTGGAGCATTGGAACCAGGAAGCGGGCCAAGTCTGGCTCAACCGCCTGCTAACCGCCTTCCCGCGCTCTGTCTGGCTCAACCCGTCGCCGGAGGCGTACTGGGAGCGCACGGTGAGCACGCGGATTTTAAAGCGGCTGATGGGCGACCGGATGTATCCGCTCACCCTCGCCGGCTTGGACGGGGCGATGCGCGGTTTGAGTTAACGCCGGACGTCGCAGCCAAAGCCGGGCGTCCGGCGCTGGCTAATGATTAGAAGCCCGGTTCATTAAAAAAATTACCAATATATACTCCGATTCCGCTGGAACCCGGAGAGATCGATAATGGTGTTGCCAACCGGTCGCTAATCGATTCGAATATGCCGATGATCAAACGGGGCTTTTTGACCACGGAAGAGCGACAAGGGCTGCTGGCGCGGGTTCGGCGTCCGTCGGGGATGCATGGGCCGGCACGCGGCGCTCACGCGATGTTGTTGCTCGACGACGGGCTGTCGGTGCCGGAAGTGGCGCGGCTGATGTATCTGGATGACGACACGGTCTACCAGTGGCATCGGCTGTGGACCGAGGGCGGGGCCGCACGGCTGTCCGAGTTTGGCTGGAAGGGTTCTTCGCCGCGGCTGTCTTCGGAACAAGAAGCGGCGCTGGTGGCGGTGTTGACGGCACGGCTTTTCACCACCACCGCGGAGGTGATCGCCCTGGTCGAGGAGCGGTTCGCCGTCGGCTATAGCCGGTCGGGAATGATCAAGCTGCTGACCCGGCTCGGCTTCGAATACCGCAAGCCCAAGGCTTTGCCGCGCCTGCCTTCGGTCGAGGTCCAAGAGGCGTTCGTGGCGGCTTACGAGACGCTGCTCAACGGCTTGCAGGCCAAGGATCAGGTCGTGTTCGGCGACGCCGTCCACCCCGAGTATCAGACCCGTCCGGCGCATGGCTGGATCATGAAGGGCGATCCCGTGGCGGTATCGCGCACCGCCGGACGGCAAAGGCTCAACCTGCACGGCGCACTCAATCTGGAAACCGGGGCCTGCCACATGGTCGAGACCGAGGTGGTGAATGCCGAGACCACCATCGCCCTGCTGTCCCGTCTGCTGACTGCCTATCCGGAAGCCGGAACAATCCACGTCATTCTCGACAACGCCAGATACCATCACGCGAAAATCGTCGGGGAATGGCTGAAGACCGACGGAAAGCGGCTCAATCTGATCTTCCTGCCGCCGTATGCTCCCAACCTCAACGCCATTGAGCGGCTGTGGGCGGTCTTGCACAAAGCGATCACCCACAACAAATTCTATCACTCTTTCAATGACTTCGCCAAAGCCGTCCAAACCTTCTTCCGCGATACCCTGCCGAATGAATGGGACCGAATCCGAGATGTCGTCTCCGATACCTTCCATATCATCAACAGGGAGAATTTCCGGGTTTTGACGTAGGCCGGGTATATTT
>CALGOL010000139.1 GCA_937960755.1 uncultured Azospirillum sp. | reverse complement strand
GAGATTACAAGGTGACTGGAGTTCAGACGTGTGCTCTTCCGATCTGCACGCTGGAGGAAATCCTGTCGGCGCTGCCGGCAAATTTCCCTTGGCCCATCGTCGTCGCCCAGCACATGCCGGGCAGTTTCACATCGGTCTTCGCTCGCCGCCTGAATGAGCTTTGCCAATTGACCGTGCTGGAGGCCGCGACGCAAACGCCGTTGGAGCAGGGCGCAATCTACATCGGCAAGGGCGACGCCGACGTCGTCATCGGTCGGCGGGCCACCCGTTACGTGGTCAATCCGATGCCGGCGGGCGGCCAATATATCTGGCACCCCAGCGTAACGCGTCTGGTGGAAAGCGCGCTGCACGCTTTTCCGCCCGAACGCATCATCGGGGTGATGCTGACCGGCATGGGCGACGACGGGGCCGACGCGATGGTCGAACTGAAACGCCGCGGTGGTCGCACCATCGCTCAGGACGAGGCGAGCTGCGTCGTTTACGGCATGCCGGGCGAACTGGTGAAGCGCGGGGGCGCTTCGGTGGTCATTCCCGCCGGGAAGGTCGCGGGCCAACTGAGCAGTTGGCTGATGACGCAAACAGCGAGAACGGAGAAGCGCTATGGCCTTGGTCAAAAGTAAATCCGGGCCCGCCGCCGCGTCTATGGAACCGGTCGGCGGAGACGTCGCGTCGCTGCTGCTGTCCCTGTCGTCGGACGATGCGCGCGCACGCCGCAACGCCGCCCGTGAACTGGCGGACCATCCGCAAGCCGCCATGGCCTTGTGCGACAGGTTGGAGCACGAACGCGGTCCAAGCGTGCGGGCCGTGCTTTTCACCAGCCTGATCCGGTTGCAATCCCCGGATGTGGCCGGTCGCTTGGCCATGCATCTGCGTAGCGACGACGCGCAATTGCGCAACGGCGCCATCGAAGCGTTGCAGGAAATGCCCGACGCCATAGCGCCTCATCTTTCTGACTTGCTCAACGACGACGATAGCGACGTCCGCATTTTCGCCGTCAATATTCTAGGCGCATTGCGCTTTGAGGAGGCGCCAAGGCTGTTGACCGAAGTCCTGCGCAAAGAGAGCCACATAAACGTTTGCGCGGCCGCCGTCGACGCCCTGGCGGAGGTCGGCGGAATGGAGGCGATCGAAGCTCTGGAGGAACTGCGCGCCCGTTTCGCCGACGACGCTTTCATCGTCTTCGCGGTGGACACCGCCATTCGCCGCATCCGGGCCGACTGACATGAACGCTCTTTTCCGCCCGTCAAAAGAAAATTTCTCCATGACGGTGGAGGAATACGCAAAATTTATTGAATTTTTTTACCGCAAGACCGGGATTCAATTTCAAGAGAACAAAAGATATTATGTCGAGCGCCGCATAGTCGAACGTATGGAAAAGACGAAGTCCGAAAGTTTTCGTGACTATTTCAATCTGGTGAGATTCCAGATGGATGGGCAAGAATTACAACTGCTCATTAATGCTATGACGGTCAATGAAACCTATTTTTTCCGCGAGGATTATCAATTCCAGGCATTAATTAAGGGTATGCTTCCCAGCTTGGTCCGGGGGCGCGATAAGCGTCATGCGCTGAAAATTTGGTCCATGCCCTGCTCGTCGGGGGAAGAGCCGTATTCCATCGCCATCCATATTCTGGAATTCTGGGATCAAGCGGATCTTTGGGACATTGAAATTCTCGCTTCCGACATCGACAGCAAAATTCTTGCTGAAGCGCGTCAAGGACGCTATGGCGCGCGGTCGGTGCAAAGACTTCCCGCGCACCTGCTGTCAAGGTATTTCGCCCCTATCGGCGACGGGCTTTATCAAATTCGCGACGAATTGCGCGATTCCATCGACTTTACCCTGGTGAACATCGTTGACAAGCTCCAGACCGGCCGCTACCGCGACATGGACGTCATCTTTTGTCGGAACCTTTTGATTTATTTTGACGACGTCGCCCGCCGGGAAGCGGCGGAAATGATGTATGAAGCCCTTCGTCCGGGAGGCTTCGTCTGTCTTGGCCATTCAGAAAGCATGAGCCGGATGACTTCGCTGTTCGTGCCCCGCAAGTTTGGCGACACGATCGTTTATCAGAAGCCTTCCAGCGCGGAATAAAGCCATGAGCGACGCACCGAACAGCATCCAAAGCAAACGCGTGCTGGTGATCGACGACGGCATCACCATGCGGCTTTTTTACCGCACCATCCTGAACGCCGCCGATTTCGAGGTCGAAGAAGCGACGAACGGGGTTGAAGGCTTTGAGAAGGTTGTGGGCAATTCATACGATCTGCTCATCGTCGACATCAACATGCCCAAGATGGACGGCTACACCATGCTTCGGTCCATTCGTCGGGAACCCGGCATCGGCGACGTTCCCGCGGTGACCATCAGCACTGAGGCCGCGGAATCCGACTCCCGAAAGGCCTTCGAATCCGGGGCCAACTTCTATCTCGTCAAGCCGGTTCCGCCGGATACGCTGACCGAGGTGGCTCGCCTCATGACGGGGATGACCAAATGACCACGCCGCTGCTGATCCGCTTCGTCGCAGAAGCGCGCGAATTGCTGCAACTGGCGTCGTCGGGCCTGTTGGCTTTGGAAAAGAACCCAGGCGACGAAGCGGTCGTCAACAACGTCTTTCGATCGGTCCACACCCTGAAAGGATCGTCTGGGCTGTTCGAATTTGTCGCGTTGACCAAGCTGGTGCATGCGGGGGAAGACGTGTTGAGCGCAGTGCGCGCCGGCCAGTTGTCCTTGACGTCCGAACTTGTCGACTTGCTGCTGGACGCTTTGGACCGGATCGGGGCCTGGATCGACGACATTGAACACAAAGGGCGTTTGTCCGACGGCGCCGACGGGGTGTCCCGCGACATGACGGCGGCCTTGCGCGGGTGGTTGCCTGCCCTCCCCGACGCTTCCGGTCCAGCGCAAGAAGCGCCGCGCCGCGCCGCCGCCGTCGAAATCCTTGATGTCGATTGGTTGGCGCGGATCGACGAAGCCGCCCGTCTGGAGGCGTTTCGCGCCTGTGCTCAGGGCCACGCCCTTTTGGCCATCGAATATGTTCCCGTCGAAGATTGCTTTTTCAGCGGCGAAGACCCCGTCAACCTGATGCGCCAGATTCCCGCCCTGCACGGCTTGCTGCTGGAAGGGACGGAACCCTGGCCTGATCTGGACACGCTCGATCCCTACCGTTGCGCTTTGCGCCTGCGGGCGATCAGTGCCGCTCCGCAAACCTCGGTGGAGGAATTGTTTCGGTACGTGATTGAACAGGTCGCCATCACGCCTGTCGCCGCCCATCAACTGGCCGTGTTGGCGGGGGAAGCCGACGACAACCCCGTCTATGAGGATTTCGTCGAAGAAGCGCGTGATTTGTCGGCTAAAGGCGACTGGTCGGGCCTGAAAAACCGCACCCAAGCGCTGTTGAACCTGACGGGGTCCACTTTGTTCGCGGCGTCGGCGCTGCGCTGGCTCGACGCCCTGCTTGACGTTCCGGCCCCGGATCCCAGCCAAGTCGCAGTACTGATCGCCGCCGTCATCGACGGCGAGGCGCCGCCGCTGCCCGCCCCCGCTTCCACCGTCGTCAGCGCGTCGGGGCGGCAAGAGCGGACGGCGGTCGAAGCTGGGGCGACGGTGAAATCCCAAAGCTTCCCATCGTCCGCCAATCCGGCGTCGCACCTGTCGCCCATCGGGCGGGAAATTCTCGAAGCCCAACGGTTTATTCTGGAGTCTCTGCTCAAGCCCGAAATGTTTCCGGGCCAGATCGGATCAATCAGACGAACCGTCGCCAATGTGATTTCCGGTGTGATGGAAAAAGCCGACTGCGCCGCTTGGTCCGCCGCCTGCGACGCGTCGGAAGCGGCGGGGACCGGAACCGCGGCTTTGGCCGAACTCAACCGCATTCTCGGCTCCGGCGCGGAAGTCGGCGCGGAAGTCGGCGCCACCGAAATCGCGCAAGCCGACGCTTCCGCCACTGTTCACGATCAGCGCCAAGCCCCCGCCCGCATTCTGAAGGTCGATCAGGCGAAAATCGACACGCTGATGAATCTGATCGGCGAAATGGTGGTGTCGAAAAACACCCTGCCGTTTCTGGCGCGGCGGGCGGAGAACGTCCACGGCTCCCGCGAAATGGCCCGGGAAATCAAGGATATCTATGCGGTCATCGACCGTTTGTCACAGGAAATGCAGGCCGCCATCATGGCGGTCCGCATGCTTCCCGTTTCGGAGGTTCTGGACCGCTTTCCCCGTCTGGTGCGCGACGTCGCCCGCAAACTGGGCAAACGGGTCGAACTGGTGATCGAAGGCGAAGACACCGCCGCCGACAAGAACATCGTCGAGGTTTTGAGCGATCCGCTGTTGCATATCGTGCGCAATTCGCTTGACCACGGCATTGAAACGCCGGAACAGCGGGAAGCCGCCGGCAAAAATCCGGACAGCATACTGATCATCCGCGCGTTCCAGGAAGGCGACCAGGTGGTCATTGAGGTTCAAGACGACGGTTGCGGTATTGATCCGGCCAAAATCCGCGCCGCCGCCGTTGCAAAAGGGCTCATGGACGCAGAACGGGCGGCTCGGCTCAGCGATCAGGAAGCGATCAATCTGGTGTTCGCCGCCGGCTTCTCCACCGCCGCCAGCGTATCCGACCTTTCCGGGCGCGGCGTCGGCATGGATGTGGTGGTGACCACCGTCGAAAAGGCCGGCGGCTCGGTGGCGTTGAATTCGGTAAAGGGCGTTGGAACCACGGTGCGCATCTCATTGCCGTTGAGCATGGCGGTGACGCGGGTGATGATGGTCGAAGCGGGCGGCGGCATGCTGTTCGGCATCCCGATGGAGCATATCGCGGAAACCGTGCGCATCCCCCGCTCGCGGGTGAAGAAGATCAAGCAGTCGGAGAGCTTTGTGCTGCGCGACACCATCGTGCCGTTGTTGCGGCTCGACGCCTTGCTGGGGGTGCCGCAACCCTTGTGGTTCGGCGATGCGGATCAAGAGGAAGCGGTTTTGGTGGTCAAGATCAACGGGGCTTTGACCGGTCTGGTGGTCGATCACTTCCGGGAAGGCATGGACATCATCCTAAAACCGTTCGACGGCATCTTGTCCGGCATCGGCGGCTATGCCGGCACCGCCCTGCTGGGTGACGGGCGCGTTCTGCTGGTGCTTAATCTGAAGGAGCTTGTCTGATCATGCCGATCTCTTTTGGCAAGAACTCCATCGTTCTGGAAGGCGAATGCACGGTTGAAGAGGCGCTACCGTTACTGGAGCACCTGCAATCCCATCCTAAATCCAAGGTGTGCATGAAGGGCTGCGTCCTGGCGCATTCCGCCGTATTGCAAGTCTTAATAGCGGCGCGACCCGTCTATTCCTCTTTGCCTGAAGAGGAATTCATGCGGCGCTGGCTGGTTCCCGCCCTGAAAGGCGCCCAATAATGCCTTCCCCTTTCGTTCTGACGGTCTCCAACCGCAAAGGCGGCACCGGCAAGACCACGACCGTGGTCAATCTAGCCGCCGAATGGGCGTCCAGAGGCCTCAGGACGTTGGTCGTCGATCTCGACACCCAAGGTCACGCGGGTTTGGGCTTGGGCGTTTCGCCGGCCAAGGGGGCGCCGTGCGCCCACCATCTGTTTCGCCGGCCGGATTTCGACCTGTCGTCGGCTATTTCGCCCACGCCATACGCCAATCTTTGGTGCGTTCCAGCCGACACGCTGTTCGACGGCGAAGGCGCGCTGGCTGGCGACGACCTTCTTGCGCGGCAAGTTCGTCACGGGGTCGTCGCCCAACGCTTCGACGCGGTGATTCTCGACACCCCGCCGTCGTTGAGCCAGCTGTTGACCAACGCCATGAGCGCGGCCGACGCGGCCTTAATTCCCCTATTGCCCCATGCTTTGGGCGCGGAAGGTGTCAGACAGTTGTCGCGTTTGTTTTTTCGGGTTGCGTCGCGGGGAAATTCTACTTTACAGCGCATGTGCCTGTTGCCGGTGATGGTCAACAATCGCATCAATCATCACCGTGAGGTTCTGGAACAGGTCGCCCGCCAGTTCGGCCAGGAAAAGATGCTGCGCGGCATCCGTAGCGATATCGCCTTAGCTGAGGCGTTTGCGGCGGGACGCCCGGTGAAAGTCTTTTCTCCCCGCTCGCGCGCAGCTATGGATTACTTCCTGCTCGCCGACGAGCTTCCCCAGTTGTGGCGTTTGCCGCGACCGTTTTTCCAGCAAAAGGCGCACGTATGAGCACCATTTTTCTCGTCGACGATTCGGCCACCATTCTGATGAGCATGGAGACCATCCTGAAGAAGGCCGGTTACGCCGTCACCACGGCCGCCAGCGGCGAACTGGCGGTGGCCGCTTTGGGAAAGGGGTTGAAACCCAACATGATCATCACCGACATTCACATGCCGGGGATGAACGGCATAGATCTGATCCGCAAGGTCCGCACCATGCCCGGATTGCAGTTCATTCCCATTCTGGTGGTGACCACGGAATCGCAGCAATCCAAGCGCGACGAGGCTCGCGCCGCCAAGGCCACCGGCTGGTTGGTTAAGCCGGTTCAGCCCGACGACCTCCTGAAAGTGGTCAAACAGATCCTGCCAAAGGGATGACGACGCCATGATCAGCCCGGCCATCCTCGACCGCCATCGTTTTCCCGACGCTCGCATGGCTTTTGCGGCATTGACGGTCGGCGCGCTCGCGGGCCTGGGCGCTACGTTCGTTTCCGGGGTGGGCGCCGCGGCGCCGATCGGTTTGATCGCCGCCGTCTCCTTGATTTTAGGCGACCATTTGGGTGAACGCCGCAGCCGTGCGCAGATGCGGTCGCGTCTTGATCGTGCGACGGACGAACTGCTTCAGTATCAGGCTTTCACCCGGTTGCTGCGGGCCCAGGCCGAACGCATTTCCGGCATGAGCGGCGACGCCGCCCGAGTCATCATCGAAGGTCTGCGGGAAATCGACGATCGCGCCGAACGTCTGGCCACAGAGCTTGGGAACGCGTCGGAACACCAGTGCGACGCTGAAACGGTCCAATCCTTGAAGATCGAGGCGGAAGCCATCGGCGCGCGGATTATGACCATGCTCGCCGAACTCCAGTTCCAAGACGTCACGCAACAACAGCTTATGTTTTTGAGCCGACTTTCCTTGTTGCTGGACGATCACATCGCGGAATTGCGCCGGATGATGGATGATCGCCGGTCGCCCGAACCCGCCGCGCGATTCAAAGATCTGTTCGACGCCGCCTTGAGCGATACTGTGATGGCGTCCCAACGCAACGACCATCATTCCGCCCAAGGCGCAGGCATGGAAGAGAATTCGGGTCCCATGATCGAATTATTCGCCGATGAAGGAGCGACCGGTTGATGCGCATTTTGGTTGTCGACGACGTACCGGTGGTTTCGATGGTCATCGCCAAAGCCCTGCACCGCGCAGGCCACGAGACGACGATAGCCGCCAACGGCGACGAAGCCTTGGCCCGCCTCCACGAGGTCCGCTTCGACGTGCTGGTGACGGATATCTGGATGCCGGGGAAGGACGGCATGGACCTGATCCGCACTTCATGCGCACAATGGCCGTCCATGGGCGTCGTGGCGATGAGCGGCGGCGACCCCCATCAGACCATGGATCGTTCGTTGGACATGGCTCTGGCGGCGGGTGCGCAGCAAGTTTTGATGAAACCGATCGACAAGGACGAATTGCTGGCTGCCGTTGTCGCCGCCGCACGGACGAAAGGGAAGGTTCAGCTATGAAAAGCCTAGCCGAAGTGCTGCGTGACAACCGCGCCGCGGTGCTCGCATCATGGCGCGCAAACCTGACCGCTTCGGTTGACGGGCTTGTGGGCAGCGAAGAGACCATCGTCAATTTGTACGAACGCTTGTTGGACGGCTTTTCAAGGTCCCTGACCAACAGCTTGAACGATCTTTCTTTTGGTCCGATCTCGGCGTACATGGCGGTTTTGAGCTCCGAACGGGCTCGCGACGGTTTTTCCCCCTCGGCGACCAGCCGTTTGCTAGCGGCGTTCAAGGCGGCGGTGGAACCCGTTTTGCGGGCCGAATACGCATCCGACGTGGATCGCTGGCAACAGGAATTGCGCAAGGTCGGCGAGATCGTCGATCAGCTTTCCGTGCTGACTTTCGAAGCGTACATGAAGGCGCGAGAAGAGGTCATCGCCCGTCAGAGCCACGCCATGCTGGAAATATCCACCCCGGCGCTGCGCATCTGGGAAGACATCATCTTGATGCCGCTGATCGGCGTCATCGACACGTCTCGCGCCCAGCATGTGATGGAGCAGTTGCTGCTGGCCATTTCCGCCAACGAAGCCAGGGTGGCCATTCTTGACGTAACCGGCGTGCCGATCATCGACACGCGCGTCGCTTTGCATTTGACCAAAGTGGTGCAGGCGGCGCGGATGCTGGGGGCGGAAATCGTCGTCACTGGCATCAGCCCGGAAGCCGCGCAGACTTTGGTGCGACTGGATGTTGATCTTTCTTCGATCCGCACCCGCGGTTCGCTGCGCGCCGGCTTTTCCGAAGCCCTGCGCGTGCTGAAACGCAGGGTCGGAACCATCGACTAACCGGGCCGGAGGGGCGAATGCGCATTCCCATTCTGCGCTTGGGCGAAATCCTGTTGGCGCCGATTCAGTCGGACATCACCGACGAGCAGGCGATGCAACTCCAGGCCGAGATACTTAAACTGCTAGAAATTACAACGGCCAGGGGGGTGGTGCTGGATATCTCCGCCCTCGACGTCGTCGATTCCTACATGGCCCGCATCCTGACCGACACGGCCCGCATGGCCCGTTTGATGGGCGGGGAAGTGGTGATTTCCGGCATGAACCCGACGGTCGCCATCGCGTTGATCGAAATGGGCCGCGAACTGATCAACGTCGCCACCGCCTTGAACCTTGAACAGGCGGTCGACGCCTTGAAGGCCCGATTAAGTTCTTTTGACGATCACGACGGAATCGCGACGGGTCGGAGTGTCTCGCATGGCGGCTGACGACATCCGGCTCGCCATCGGCATCCGGGTGGCGGACGACATCGTGCGCGCCCGACAGGCGGGCCGCGACGCCGCAAGAACGCTGGGCTTCAGCTTGACCGATCAAACTCGGCTGGCGACAGCGATTTCCGAAATCACCCGAAACGCGCTGCACTATGGCGGCGGCGGACAATGCGAGATCAAAGGCGGTCAGGTCGCCGGTGAGCGCTTGATCGACGTGGTCGTCACCGACGCCGGTCCCGGCATCCCCGATGTGGCCAAGGCCATGACCCCCGGCTTCAGCACGGGCAATTCCTTGGGCATGGGTCTGTCGGGGGCCAGCAAACTGGTGGACAGCCTGTCCGTCGACACTCGGCCCGGGATGACGCAGGTGGCGATGCGGATGCACCGTCGCGTCGTCGGTTGACGCCGGTGGAACAGACCCTTCTAACGGCCCTGGTGCCGATCATCACCGAACTGGACGTCTCCCGCGCCCGGCAAGAGGCGACCGCCATCGCCGCCGCGCACGGGTTTTCCAAACCGGCAGCCTATCGCATGGCCACGGCGATCAGCGAACTGGGCAACAACATCGTTTTTCACGCCGGCGAACCGGGCGAAATTCGGCTGAGGGTTTTGCGCGCCGACGGGCGTCTGGGTCTGGAGGCGGTCGCCGAGGATCGAGGCCGCGGCATCGACGACGTGGCGCTCGCCATGCTGGACGGTTATTCCACCGGCGGCGGGTTGGGGTGCGGCCTGCCGGGCTGTCGACGGCTGGTGGACGAATTCGAAATATCGTCGGCGCCCGGCAAGGGGGCTTGCGTAAAGGTGCGATTGTGGATTTGAACGTCGCCATGGCCAGGGTTTCGGCGAATTCCGGGGACGTCTGCGGCGACGCCGCCCATTTCTGGATCCATGGCCCCGAAACGGTGCTCGCTATCGCCGACGGCCTCGGCCACGGCGCCGACGCGGCGCAGGCGGCCAACGCCGCAATGAATTTCATCGCCGAACATCTGGATCTGGACCTGATCGCCTTGTTTCAGGAACTGAACGCGGCGATGGAGCGGACCAGGGGCGCCGCCGTCGCGGTGGCGCGGGTGCGGCCCGATCTCGCCCGGATCGAATACGCCGCCATCGGCAACACCCGAGCCGCCGTTTTCGGCTGGTCGAGCACCCGATTGGACGCTGAACCCGGCATCGTCGGAACACGACGACGCCGTTTGCGACCGCTGAACATCCCCTTCAGAGCGGGGGATTGTTTGGCGTTGTGGACCGACGGATTACGTGAAACCCTCAAGATCGACTATGGAGCGACGACAAATCTTGACGCGCTCGCCGCCACGTTGATGACGGAATACGCCACGGGCGACGACGATCGCTGCGTCATTCTCGCCCGGCGGGGCGGAAGCTGAAGGAACGTTCGATGTTGTCCCCTCTCCTTCGATACGGAGAATTGCAGCGAACCTTTATGGAGGCGCCGGACGAATCGCTGTTGGACGAAATCACCGACATTGGTCGCCTAATGGCCGTCACCGGTCTGCCGGTGGAATCGGCCGCCGAGGTCCATGGAGCGGTGCTGACGGATTTTTTATCGTCGAGTCAAGCCGTCGATTGCGCCCCCGCGGTGGAGGCGGCCGCCGTTTGCCTGTCAGAATTGCTGCTATCGTGGCGCATTACGGCGGAAAGCATCGGTCCCATGCCAGACTGTTCGGGCGCCGGCGTCTTTCGTCCCGACTATTTGTGGTTCGCCTCCGACGGATCGCCGCTGGTCGGTGATGATGCGGAAAAACATAAGCTCGCCGCGATGTTGGAGGAGACCGGTCGGAAAGACGATATCATGACCGCCGTGGCCAACCGCAGAATTCTGGCTTTCGATTTCAAGCCCGCCGGTCAGGAAAACCGCTTCCACGCCATTCTCTGCCCGTTTCGCAACGGAAGCTGGGTGGTCGGCGTTCACGACGTGACGTTGGCGCATGCCCGACAGGAAGCCGAACTTCAACAGCACAAATTGGCGGGTATCGGTCAATTGGCCGGCGGCATCGCCCATGAAATCAACAACCTGCTTCAACCGATCCTGCTGTCGGCCCAATTCGTCGCCGAAGACTGCGGCGACGATGCGGACATCGCCGAAGACGTCGCCGTCATTATCGAAAACGCCAGAACTGCCGGGCGATTGGTGCGCAGCGTTCTGGAATTCGCCCGCCGCCCCGCCCGCACGTTGGCGGCTTTGCCGGTTGTCGAAACGCTTGCCGCGGAACTGGGGGCGATCCGCGCCGCACTGCCGGCAGACCTGGTTATACTGCCGGATCTGGGCCGCGCAGCCGGCGCAATGGTGCATGGCGACAGGGGGGAACTGGGGCAAATTTTACGAAATCTGCTGGGCAATTCCCGTGACGCCATGAATGGACAAGGGGTCGTCACAGTTTCTGCGGAACAGGTTATGTTGACGGCGGAACAGGCGGTTCGCCTGCTTTTGCCGTCTGGAGCGTATGTGCGGTTGACTGTCGCCGACACCGGCCCCGGCGTCCCTCCTGAAGTCGCCAACCGCATCTTTGAACCGTTCTTCACAACCAAGCCCATTGGATACGGAACAGGCCTTGGACTTTCCATCGTCTATTCCATCGTCAATTCATGGGGCGGCGGCGTTCATCTGAGAAAAACGCCTGAGTGTGGTGGCGCGGTATTCGATATTCATCTTCCATGTAAAATATCAAAACCCGAATCTATGTGAAGGTGAATCACCTCGGGTTTGCCGGAGCCTCCTGATCTTGAGAGGATGCGGTCATGGAAGCAAAACCGAAAGCGAACCGCTTTACACCTGTAGTGTACGCCCGGGCGGTAACGAATGCGATAAGGGCGGCGGCGACCTCGCGCAGCGACGGCGTGTCGCCACCGCTGTCCGGCAGGCCAAGAGCCGGCTTGGGAAATTCGGACATGGCGATAAGTGGATTTTCTGTCTGATAGCGGCGAGAGCGTCGCCAATCAGGAGGGATCATGGCGAAGCGAGCGCGGCGAACCCACTCAGCGGCTTTCAAGGCTAATACATGGCGCAATCGGTGTGTGGCTGCTCTCCCGTAGGCAACGGGTTCTATAATATATCGCCCCAGGGAAAATGCCGATCAAGGAGAGCAGCCGTGAGCCATTATGTCGGATTGGACGTCTCCCTGAAAGAGACGAGCGTTTGCGTACTGGATGCCGAAGGCGCCGTGGTCTGGCGCGGGCAATGCCGTTCGGAACCAGCGGCTCTGGCGGCGACGGTGCGCAAACGGGCGCCGGAAGCACGTCGTGTGGTGCTGGAGAGCGGGACGCTTTCGACGTGGCATGAGTTATGCATGAAATTGGGTGACGACGGCTTTCAGGCGGCGGCGTGCTCTTGGTTTTTCATCGCATCGTCGGTCTCGACGCCGTCGCGGAATTTGACGCCGTTGATGACCTTGGGCAACTGATTTTCGCCGTTCAGCCGCCGCCATGTTTTCGCGGCCGCGTGGATCAGCTTGAAGACCATCAGCTTGGCGGTCTCTTGCGACAACGCGCCTTTGACCCTGACCGTTCGATGACGGATGGTGGCGAAGACGCTTTCGACCGGGTTGGAGGCTGTGTCCTATCGAGTGGTGTAAATTTCCGTGAGGGCTGACGGGGGGCAGGCGGAGCTCCGCATCAAGCGGAGCCCGCTCCCCCGTCAACCCTCTGCCGCCCGCCGGCGCGTACGAGGTGGTCATCGGATCATTCGGCTAAAGTGGAGTTGCGACGCTTCATCTCAAACCGAGGAGCAGCCCGATGACCGACACCACTATGACGTTGACCGCCTTGCTGGAAAAGACCGGCGAAGACGATTTTCTGCGAACTATCGCCGAATCCGTGCTCCACAGTTGCTCATGGAAGCTGACGTGGACGGTCAGATCGGCGCCGGTCGCCATGAGCGCACCGCCGAGCGCCGGACCTGCCGAAACGGCTATCGCGACCGCGATTTCGACACCCGGCTCGGCACGCTGAACCTGCGCATTCCCAAGTTGCGGCAGGGCAGCTACTTCCCGCCGTTTCTGGAAAGCCGTAAAACCAGCGAAAAGGCGCTGGTCGCCGTGATCCAGGAAGCTTGGATCGGTGGGGTTTCAACCCGCAAGGTGGACGAATTGGCCAAGGCTATGGGCCTGTCCGGCATCTCGAAATCGTCGGTGTCCAGGCTGTGCGCCGACATCGACGAGCGGGTGGACGCCTTTCTCAATCGTCCGCTGGAAGGCGAATGGCCTTACCTCTGGTTGGACGCCACCTACATCAAGCAGCGTCAAGGTGGACGCATCGTTTCGGTTGCAGCGATAATCGCGGTGGCGGCCAACACCGAAGGCCGCCGCGAGATCGTCGGCCTGCACATCGGCCCGTCGGAAGCCGAGGTGTTCTGGAGCGATTT
>CALGOL010000138.1 GCA_937960755.1 uncultured Azospirillum sp. | reverse complement strand
GCCAGCGACAGCCCGCCGCCCAGCCGCTTGGCGTCGAACATTGGCCCAAAGCGGCTGAGCGCGCTGGAAGCCAACAGCGCCGCCAGCCGGTCGCAAACCTGTTGTTCGGAAATCCCCAGCGCGTCGGCGATCTCGGCGAACGGGCGTTCAACGATGGGGACGCCGTCTTGCAGCCGGTTGACCAGCGCACGGTCTATATCGTCGAGGGGGGCGACATTATTCATGCGCGCATCCTTTCGCGGTGGTGGCGCGCTGCGGTCTGCTTGTAGCGCTTGACGGTGTAGAGCGCCTCATGCCGCAGACCCGGCAAGCCGATGGCGGCGGCGATCTTTTCAATGCGGGCTTCAATGTCGGCGCGGCTGCGGCCGTGCAGCATGGTGTAAAGCGGGTAGGGCCAGCCCGGCGCGGTTTCGCGCCGATAGCATAGCGACGCCAAGCCGGCCGCCGCCACCCGCCGGCCGGCTTCGTCGGCCAGTTGCGGCGGAACCGCCCAAACCACCATGGCGTTGACGCAGAAACCCAAGGCGGCGTGATCGACGATGACGCCGAAGCGGGAAATCACCCCTTCCGCCGTCAACGCCGCCAATTCCGTCAGCACCGTTTCTTCATCGGTTTGCAGTTCGGCGGCCAAGTCGGCGTATGGCTGGGGGGTCAGCGGCAGGCCGTCCGCCAGCCGGGTTAGCAGGCGCCGCCGCAACGTTATTGCTCCCATAGCGGAAAGCCCAAATCAATGTGATAGCCGGTCACCAGCGGGAAAGAGAGCGGCGTCAAGCCGGTGGCCTGCGCCACCGCCGCCAGCGTCTCGGCGACTTTTTCGCGGTCGGGCTCCGTCACCACGAACCAAAGATTCAGCTGATGGTCGCGGGCGTAATTGTGGTTGACGCCTGGCATGGCGCTGACCGTGGCGGCGACTTCCTCCAGCCGGTCGGGCGGGACCGCCAGCGCCGCCAGTGTTCCCGCGCCCACCGTGTTGGGCCGCACCGCGGCGCCGATACGGGCGATATAGCCTTCCTTTAACAGGCGCATGTATCGGGTCAGCGCCTCATCCTCGCCGATTTCCAGCCGGCGGGCGATCTCGGCGTAAGGCCGCGGCGTCAGCGGGAAGTCGCGCTGAAAATCGTTGAGCAGCGCGCGGTCGATGGCGTCGAGGTCCTCCATCGTCGCACCTCACAGCCCGATGCGGTGGGCGCGGGCGGTGAAGAAAATCCCCGACGGCTTGTCCACCGGCAGACTGGCGATTTCTTGAAAGGTCTTGGTGTCGTAGACTTTCACCCGGTCGATGTCGCGGGCCGACAACCACAATTCCTCGCCGCGCGGCGCGAACTCCATATGCAGCACGCCGGGGCCGGGGGAAAGATCGGCGACCACCTTGTTGTCCAGCGTGTCGATCACCTGCACCTTGCCATTGTCGGGCAGGGCGAAGTTGACCCAGATTTGCCGGCCGTCCGGCCGCGCCATGACGAACACCGGTTGCCCGGCGACCGGAACGCGACCGACCTCTTCCCAAGTGCGGGCGTCGACGATCAGCACCTCGCGCCGGCCGATGGCGGGCAGGTAGAGCTTGCCGTCGGCGAAGCCCCAGCCTTCCAGGTGGGGCATTTTATAAACCGGCAAGGGCTCTTGCCCGCGGCCGTAGCCCGGCATGACCCGGCGCAAGCCCTGTTCCGGGCGCCACAAGTCGAGCATGGTCATGCCGTCTTCGCCGAACAGGCCGGCGACGTACCAGCGGCCGTCCGGCGTCACCAGCGCGTCGTAAGGCTGGCGGCCGGCGCCGGGAAAGCGGGTGACTTTGGGATTCTTGACGTCGGAAAGGTCGAGCAGACGGATTTCGTCCGCGTCGTAGAGCGAAAAGGCGAAGACCCGGCCGAAACTGTCCTCCAGCCCCACCACCTTGGCCCGCGCGCCGCCGTCGCCATAGTTTGACGGGATGTCGGCCAGCATTTCCAGCGTGTCGGCGTCAAACACCCGCACCCCGCCGGGGTCGTAGTTGGCCGCCGCCACCAGCCTTCCGTCATCGGAAATCGCCCCGCCGATGCTGTTGCCGGCCTGCACGACGCGAGCGGCGATGGACTGGGTCAGCAGATCGACCTTTGTCAGCCCGCCGTCGCGGCCGAAAATGTAAACGAAGCGCTCATCGCGGGAAAACACCGCCGAGGCGTGGCTGAGGTCGCCCAGGCCGGTCACCCGGCCGATGATCGAACGGCCGGAGCGCTCCACTAGCGTGAGCGCGCCTTGCGCCCGCTCCACCACGACGCCCAAATCGCCGGTAGCGCGTAAGGCGGGAGAAGAAGGCGCGGCGGCGGTCAAGGCGGGCGCGGCGGCGACACAGACGGCCCTCGCCGTGCAGCGGCTGCTGGC
>CALGOL010000137.1 GCA_937960755.1 uncultured Azospirillum sp. | reverse complement strand
TGGGTCGACAGCCTGCCGCTGCTGCCCAACGGCAAGGTCGACCGGCAGGCGATCCGGGCCGCGCTGTGACGGCCGGCCGCGAGGACGCCTCGGCGCCCGCCAGCGCTTCCCCGTAAATGTCGGCCAGTTCCCCCGCCGTGGTGAAACGGCGGAAGCCGGCGCGGAACGGGTCGACGCCGAGTTTACGTTCCAATACCACCAGCAAGGTGGCGAGATCGAGCGAGTCCACCGGCAGGTCGCCCCCTAAAAACACGCTATCCCGCCCGATTTCCGGCAAAACATCGCCCTTTTCAGCGACAATAATGGCCAGTTCGGCGGCAATCAGCGCCAACAAATCGTCAAACCCGCTCACGCCGCCACCGTCACGCCGGCAATGTCGAGCAAGTCGGCGACAGTCTTGGCGCGGGCGAGCTTTTCGCCTTCCACCACGATCCCCAGCTTTTCATCCACCAGCGCGATAAAGCTGATGACCGCCAGGGAATCCCAGCCTTCCACCTCGGCCAGCTTTTCCGCGCCGGTCAGCGTGCCGGCGTCGAGTTCCAGCATTTCATCCAGTTCCCGCAGGAAATCAGCGCTGTTCATCGGAAAATTCCTTATATCAAGAGTTGCAAAGTACAGTTGACGCGGGGTCACGCGCCAAGTTTGCGCTGCGCCACGTCGCGGTTGACGTCAGCCCAGTCGGGATTTTGGGATATCAGCATGCAAACATCCCGCCAACCGAACACGCCGTCTGGCGGCAGTTCCGCCAGCAGCAGGCGGATAAGTTCCAGATCCGCCGCTTCATCGACGCACCAGCGGCCAGCCAGCGGCGGCGGCGCGCCGGGCGGCGGGCCAAGGGGGGCGCCCAAGCGAAAACGGTCGGGGCGGCGATAGATGAACGGCGTCACATGCTCCCGCTCAAACGGCTCTTGCGCTTCCGACGCCGCCTGCGCCAGTGAGGAATAAGCGAAGATCTCGGCGTCCAGCCCGCGGGGGAAACGCCCAACGTCGATGCTGCAATAGTCAATTGTCGGGGTCGCCGCGAAGGCGTCCGCCAGATCGTCGATCAGCGCCGGGTCGATCAGCGGACAATCGGCGGTGACGCGAATCACCGTATCGGCGCCGCAAGCCGCCGCACAGCCGGCGAAGCGCCCGAGCACGTCATGCTCCGAGCCGCGGAAGACGAACACGCCGAGCTTTTCCGCCAGTTCCGCCACCGGATCATCCGACAGGTTGGAAGTGGTGGCGAGCGCCACCTGATCCACCCGCTTGGCCGCCTGCAAGCGTTCCAAATGCCATTGCAGCAACGGCTTGCCCGCCGCGGTCATCAAAATTTTACCCGGCAGCCGGCTGGAGGTCATGCGCGCCTGGGCGACGCAAACCACCTTGCCCAGATGGCGCGGCGCATCGGTCACGATCATTCCTCCGCCGCCAACATCGACCACGCCAAGGGCTCGCCACGCTTCAGGTCGCGCGCCGCCCGCCGCCCCAGCACCCTGTCGTAATGCTCGGGCGCCAGCCCGAAGCCGGGACGGATGGAGCGGACGTTCTCCGTCGTCAGCGCGTCCCCGGCCTTGACGTCGGTCACAATGTAAAGCGAGCGGCGATAGTCGCGCCCGCCGGCCTCGCTCGGCTCCAGCGCGTAATTGACCCGGCCCAGAGCGGCCCAGGCGGTCCGGGCGGAATCGGCCATCGCCTTGAACTCGTCCGGCTCCAGCGAAAACGCCGCATCGACGCCGCCATCGGCTCGCGACAGCACAAAATGCTTTTCGATCAACACCGCGCCCAAGGCGACCGCCGCCGCCGGGACGGCCCCGCCCGCGGTGTGATCGGACAGGCCGACCGCGACGCCGAAGGCTTGCGCCAGATGGGGGATGGTGCGCAGGTTGCAATCCTCCGCCGGGGTGGGATAGCCGCTGACGCAATGCAGCAGCATCACCGGGGCGCCGCCCTCCCGCGCCGCCTCCACCGCTTGCGCGATTTCGCCCAAGGTCGCAAGGCCGGTGGAAAGTATCATTGGCTTGCCGGACCGGGCGGCGCGGCGGATCAGCGGCAAATCGTTTAATTCGAACGAAGCGATCTTAAAGGCCGGGCAGTCCAACCCTTCCAGCAAGTCCACGGCCGAAGCGTCGAAGGGGGCGGAGAATATCGCCAAACCCAATTCCCGCGCACGATCAAATAGGGGCGCGTGCCATTCCCACGGCGTATGGGCTTCGCCGTAGAGGTCATAGAGCGTGCGGCCCTTCCACAAGCCGCCTTGCAGCAAAAACCCCGGCCCGTCATGGTCGATGGTCAGGGTGTCGGCGGTGTAGGTTTGCAGCTTGACCGCGTCGGCCCCGGCGGCTTTGGCGGCGTCCACCATCGCCAGCGCGGTTTCCAGCCGGCCGCCATGATTGCCCGACAATTCCGCCACGATATAGGGCGGATGGTCGGCGCCGATGGCGCGCCCGGCGATGGAGAACGGCGCCACGGACATGGGCGAGGCTCCTGATAAGGCGTTGGCGAAACAAGCATCCCACCATGCCACGCCATTGGTTAACGGGTAAAGAAATCCGCACAGGCTTTCTTGACGGCGGCGCTTGGCGTCGCCACTGTCAAGAGCGCCATACGAAGTTAACGAAAGCCGACCGCAAATGACCCAGTTTGATTTCGACCTGTTCACCATCGGCGCCGGCTCCGGCGGGGTGGCGGGAACCCGCCGCGCCGCTTCCTTCGGCGCCAAGACGGCGATTTGCGAAGACAGCCGGGTCGGCGGCACCTGCGTCATCCGCGGCTGCGTGCCGAAAAAGCTGCTGGTCTACGCCGCGCAGTTCCGCGACGCCTTCGCCGACGCCGCCGGCTACGGCTGGACGGTCGGCGAAACCGCCTTCGACTGGGGCAAGCTGATCGGCAATAAAAATACCGAAATCGACCGGCTGGAGGGGATTTACGGCCGGCTTTTGGCGGGATCGGGGGTGGAGCTGATCCGCGGCCGCGGCCGCATCGTCGATCCGCACACCGTGGAAGTCGCCGGCCAGCGCTACACCGCGCGCAACATCATGATCGCCACCGGCGGTCGCCCGGTGAAGCCGGGATTTGAGGGCGAAGAACACGCCATCGTCTCCGACGACGCCCTCGACCTGCCCCGCCTGCCGGAATCGATCCTGATCCTCGGCGGCGGCTATATCGCGGTGGAGTTCGCCGGCATTTTCAACGGCCTTGGCGTCAAGACCAGCCTGTTGATTCGCGGCCAGCAGATCCTCAACGGTTTTGACGACGACGTGCGCGGCGCGCTGGCTGATGAGATGACCAAGCGCGGCATTGAAATCATCCGCGGCGCCGCCCCGGCCAAGCTGGAAAAAGCCGACGACGGCTACGCCCTGACCGACAAGGCGGGCGTCGTCCATCACGCCGGCTTGGTGATGGCCGCCACCGGCCGCCGGCCCAACGTCAATGGGCTGGGGCTGGAGGATGTCGGCGTCAAGCTGACCGACAAGGGCGCCATTGCGGTGGACGAGTGGTCGCGCACCAGCGTTCCCAGCATTTATGCAGTGGGCGACGTCACCGACCGCGCCGCCTTGACCCCGGTCGCCATCGCCGAAGGCCGGGCGCTGGCGGAAACCCTGTTCAACGACAACCCGATCAATATCACTTACGACAACATCCCCACCGCGGTGTTCTCGCTGCCGCCCATCGGCACGGTGGGACTGTCGGAAGCGCAGGCCCGCGCCGACGGCCGTCCGGTGGACATCTATAAGACCGGCTTCCGGCCGATGAAGCACGCCCTGACCGGCCGCGACGAGCGGGTGTTCATGAAGCTGGTGGTGGACGGAACGAATCAGAAGGTCCTGGGCTGCCACATCATGGGGGCCGACGCGCCGGAAATGATCCAGGCGGTGGGCATCGCCTTGAAAATGGGCGCAACCAAGGCCGACTTTGATCGCACCATTGCGCTGCATCCTTCCACCGCGGAAGAACTGGTGCTGATGCGGGAGAAGTCGTAAGCGAAAAATGGTTCGGTAACTAATAATTCATCGAAGCCGCACACGAAAATCCGTCAACGCCGTATCAGGCTGCCGTCGCGGATGGCGCAAGCGCGCCCCGCGATGGCGACCTTGGACGGAGAACGGCAGATGTCCTTCTACAATTCGCTTAAAGCGGCGTTGGGCGGCGCGGCGATCATATTCACGCTGGGTGTGAGCGGCGCCAAACCGTCGCATGCTGAAAAAATTGAACTGTGCGTCTTCGAATGGGAAGGCTACATATCGCCATTCGCTGACGATTTCGCCGCGTACGCCAAATCAAAAGGCGTTGAGGCGAAATTAACGTTCATGACCGGCGTCGATGGAAAGCCATCTTACATAACCTCTGCCGATGATATATTCCAAGTGGTGCGCGGCGAAAAATGCGATATCGTCACGCCAACCCATAATTACTATAAAGACAGCAACGCGCGGCTAATGCAAATCTTGGCGCCGATCAACGTCGCCGAGGTCGCCAATTTCAGCGCCGTGGTCGACAATCTGCGCACCGCAAACTACGCCGAAGCCGAAGGCAAGCGCTACGCCGTGCCGCTGCTGGGCGGCGGCTATTCCCTGGCCTATAACGCCGACCGCGTGAAGGAAGCGCCGACGTCATGGCAAGCGCTGACCGACCCGCGCTTCAAGAACCGCACCTCCATCACCGGCGCCCAGTATGAGGCCAATGTTTATGTCGCGGCGCTGCTCAGCGGCGCAAAGCCGACGGATGTATACGCTTGGGACAGCATCAATCCTGAAGCGGTCGGCGGCTGGCTGCGGCGAATGGCGGGCAACGCCCGCGTCTTTTGGGACGCCAATCCCGACATCGATTTGATGGCCAACGACCTCGATCTGATTACCGATTACGGTTTCGGGGTGGCCTTCGCCAACGCCAAGGGCCAAAACTGGAAATTCGCGAGCCCGGCGGAGCCGACCACGGTTTGGCTCGACAATATCTCGTTGACGCCGTCCGCCGTCGCCACCCCGGCGAAATCGAAGGCGGCGCATTTGCTGCTGGATTTTATGCTCAGCCCGGAAATCCAGGCTCGGCTGGCGCAAATGTACGGCGTCGTCGTGCCGAACCCCAAGGCGCTTGACCACATCCCCGCCGAGCAGCGCGATAAAGTGCGCGTCGGCTCCAACGATTTTTATAAAGCCGAACTGTTGTGGCGCCCGCTGGATAAGCGCACCCGCAACGGTTTCAAGGGCTTGTGGGACGAGGCCGCCAAACGCTGATCTTCGCTTCCACGCGCCGACGGCTGTCGCTTGACGCCGTCGGCGTCATTCGGCGGCGGGGACGGCGGCGAGGCGGGTTGGAATCATCGCCGTCAGCACCCGCCCCTGCTCGTCGAGCCGGGCGTTGATGACCTTGATGTCAGTCTTGATCTCGTAAAGCTCTCTCTCGACGCGGGCGTTATGCGCTTCCTGCTTCGCGTTGAAGGCGTCTTGCGCATCCGCCCGCACGGTCAAAGCCCGGACTTCGGCCCGCGTCGCCTCGGTCACTGTCAGGAGTTGCCTGAACATAGTTTTGATTTCGTCATCCATCGCCGCCCCGCTCATTCGACCGTCGCCATACGAATATAACTCACCCTGGCGCCGGCGCCAATCCCCGCTCGCGCTCAACGCGAAGCAGCAAGGTCAACAGCAGCAGGCCCGGCAAGGCGCCGGCGGTGGAAAACAGGAAAAAGTTGAACCACTCCAGCTTTTCCGCCAACCATCCGGCGTTCGCCCCCAGCAAGTCGCCGCCCAGCTTGAAAAAGCTGGAAAGCAGCGCGTATTGCGTCGCGGTATAAGCGACGTCGCATAGCCCGGACAGGTAGGCGACGAACGCCGCCGTCGCCACGCCGCCGGTCAGGTTTTCGATCCCCACCACCAGCGCCAGCAAGCCGACGTCGGCGCCCTTGGCCGCCAGCAGCGCAAAGCCGAGGTTCGACAGCATTTGCAGCACGCCGCCGATCATCAAGGCGCGCACCGTGCCGACGCGGCCCACCAGCAGCCCGCCCAGCAGCCCGCCGGCAATCGCCGCCCACAGGCCGAACAGTTTGGTGACGCTGGCGATTTCCTCTTTGCTGAAGCCGATGTCGACATAAAACGGCCCGGCCATATTGCCGGCCAGCACGTCCCCCAGCTTGTAGACGGCGATGAAGCCAAGCGCCAGCGCCCACGCCCGCCGCGTCATGAACTGGGCGAAGGGAGCGACGACGGCGGCGTAAAGCCACGCCAGCGTATCCGCCCGCCAGCCCCGCAAATGCGGCCGGGCGGCCAGCCAAGCGGCGACATGGGCTTCCCTGGCGCGGGATTCGGCGGAAGCCGCGACCTTGGGTTCCGGCGCCAGCAGCACCGTAATCATGCCTACGCCCACTAGCGCCGCCATGGCGAGATAGGCCGCCTCCCACCCTGCGGCGGCGGCGACAAACAAAGCGCCGGCCCCTGACGCCATCAAACCGAAGCGATAGCCCAGCACGTAAATCGCCGCGCCCGCGCCCTGGGTGCGCTCATCCAGCGTCTCCACCCGATAAGCGTCGACGACGATGTCCTGGCTGGCGGAGCAAAACGCCACCACCACGGCGAGCCACGCGGTGCGCCAAACGTCGGCGGCGGGATCGCTGGTTCCCAGCCCGACCAAGGCCGCCGCCAGCAGAACTTGCGTCAGCAAGGCCCAGCCGCGCCGCCGTCCCAGCAGCGGCCCCAACACCGGCAGGGTGAGCCGGTCCACCAGCGGCGCCCAGAGGAATTTCAGGGCGTAAGGCATGGTCACTAGGGTCAGCGCGCCAATGGTCGCCCGGCTGATCCCCTCCTCGCGCAGCCAAACCGACAGCGTTCCGCCCACCAGCGCCAACGGCAAACCGCTGGAAAAGCCCAAGAACAGCACCACCAACACCCGCCGGTCAAAATAGACCATGGCGGCGTCGCGCCACGCTTGAAGGGATGAGTTCTGAGGGGAAGCCATGGCCGCCGGCGCCTTTCGCCAGTTTGTTTGATTAACCATGACTCTTATCGCTGTTGCCGACGGTCAGAGCAACAGCCCGGCGCCCTCCAGCCCATGTTTCGCCGCCTTGGCCATAACGGTGGGCAAACCCAGTTGCGGCAAATCCGCCACCGGCGCCCAGAACATCCCCGGCCCGCCCGAAGGCCGCCCGGCGACGGCGCCGCGCCACACCGTCAATTCAAGCGCGAAATGGGTGAAGACGTGGCGCACCGTCCCCGCCAGTTCCCGCCAGCGCGCCGTTTCGACCGGGGCGGACGCCCTGGCTTGATCGGCGCTAAACGGCGCGCCTTCGCGCCAAACGGTTCCAGGCAGGCCGACCATGCCGCCCAGCAAGCCCTTCGGCGGGCGGCGCTCGAGCAGAATTTCACCAAAATCGTTGAGCAGCAAAAAGGCGACACCGACGCGGGTCGGCTTGGCCGCCTTGTCTTTTTTGCGCGGATAGCTTTCCGGCGCGCCGCCGGCCCGGCCGCGGCAATCTTCGGCGATTGGGCAGAGCCCGCAATTGGCCTTGGCCGGGGCGCAGATGGTGGCGCCAAGGTCCATCATCGCTTGGGCGAAGTCCCCCGGCCGGGTTTGCGGCGTCAGAGTGGCCGCCAGCCGGCGCACCGCCGGCTTGGCGTCGGGAAACGGCTCCTCCACTTGGAACCAGCGGGCGACCACCCGTTCAACATTGCCGTCCACCACCGTGGCATGGCGGTCGAAGGCGATGGCCGCCACGGCGGCGGCCGTGTAGGCGCCGACGCCGGGCAGTTCCAGCAGTCCCGCCTCATCGTCGGGAAAACGGCCGCCCAGCTCCTCGGCGACCTTGCGGGCGCAAGCATGCAGGTTGCGGGCGCGGGCGTAATAGCCCAGCCCGGCCCACGCCGCCAGCACCTCTTCTTGCGGCGCGGCGGCCAAATCGGCCACCGTCGGCCAGCGGCGCAGAAACTCGGCGAAGTACGGCCCCACCGTCGCCACGGTGGTTTGTTGCAGCATGATTTCCGACAGCCAGACCACATAAGGATCTTGCCGTTCACCCGGCGGCGCGCGCCACGGCAAGGTGCGGCGATGCTTGTCGTACCAGGCGAGCAGCCGGGGCGCGACGGTTTGGGGCGAAGAGGCGGCGGCGGTCATGCCGCCGCTCTACCGCAAACCGCCGGTTTATAAAACCCTTCAAACCCCCGGCATGGTCAAGAAGCCCGGCAGCGCCTTCATCCGGTCGATCCAGGCGTGGATATGGGGGTAGGGCTCCAGCGACACCCCGCCCTCGTGCGACAAGGCGACATAGGGGAAGACGGCGCAATCGGCGACGGTCGGCCGTCCCAGCGCCAACCAATCATTGGCGGCGAGATGGGCGTCGATAAGGGGAAGGATGCGCGCCGCCCGCGCCAGCGCGGTTTCCTTGTTCAGCGCATAGCCGAACTTGTCCACCAGACGCGCGGCGCAAGGGCCGTTCTGCACCTCGTTGGCGGCGGTGGACAACCATTGCGCCACCGTCGCCAAGCCGGCGGGATCGCGGGGCAACCACTCTTCCCCGGCGTAGCGCGTCGCCAGATAAAGCAGAATCGCGTGGGAATCGCGCAAGATCACCTCGCCATCCACCAGAATGGGGATTTCCCCCCACGGGTTGAGGTCGATCAACGGCGGCTTCTTGTGGGCGCCGCTCAAAAAATCCACCGCTTCGATATCCAGCGGGATTCCCGCCAAGGCGGCGAACAGCCGAACCTTATAGCAGTTGCCGGACAGTTCCAGATCATAGAGCTTCATCGTCGTTTCACTTCCGTTGATTTAGTTTTTCGTCTTGCTGTCGGTGCGCCGCCCGCGTGTTAACCAGCGGGTGTTAGAATAGGGATGCGCTGGGAGCAGTTGCCGAACGCCTGGGTCACCGCGACCCGCACGCCGCGCGGCGCGTCCGGCCACAGGCTGCGAAAATCGCTCATGTCGTCGATAATCGCGGCGCGGCCGTTGACCCGCACCCGCGCCGGCTTGGCGAAATCGACGAACAACAAACCGACCTGGGGATTGTCGATAATGTTGCCCAGCGAATTGAACAGATTGTTGCCAGGATAGTCGGGAAACACCAGCGTGCGGTCGTCCAGCGCCGCGACAATCGGTTCCGGCGGGGCCGGCGGGGCGTGTTGACGGCCGCGAAAGCTGCAATCGCATTCCCCCGCCCGGTTGGCGGTGGCGAGGAAAAAGAACGCCTGCGCTTCGATAAAGCGAAGCATCGCCGGGGTCAGGCGGCCGCGGATCATCCGGCTCATCGCCGCCCCTTCCGCCGCCAGCCCGAAACGGGCTTGCGCCGCCAACTCGCCGTCATGCAGCACGCCTTCGCTCGCATCCATCGCCACGTCCTCGATCCAATCGTTGAAGCATTTTGATCCGTGCAAGCCTCGCCGATAAATGGGGCGATTGGCAGTTTACTCTTGCGAAAATCGGCGTAATTATCGGCCTCATGGATAAATTGCGCGCCATGGAACTGTTCGTTCGCATCGCCGACGTCGGCAGCCTGACCGCGGCGGCCGACGGGCTGGGAACCTCCTTATCGGCGGTGGTGCGCGGACTGGCGGCGCTGGAATCGGCGCTTGGCGTACGGCTGGTCAACCGCACCACCCGGCGCATGGCGCTGACCGACGAGGGAAGATCGGAAGAGCGTCGTGTAGGGAAAGAGGGTAGATCTCGGTGGGCGCCGT
>CALGOL010000136.1 GCA_937960755.1 uncultured Azospirillum sp. | reverse complement strand
CCTGCCGCTGGCGGCGACGGCCGCCGGCCGCTTCGCCGTCAATTCGACGTTGGGGCTGGCCGGCGCTTTCGACGTCGCCGGCGCCATGGGGCTGGAGCAGCGGCCCAGCGACTTCGGCGGCTCGCTCTGCCAAACCGGCCTGCCCTATGGGCCTTATCTGGTGCTGCCGCTGGCCGGCGCCACCAACGCCGTCGCCGCGCCCGCCCTGATCGCCGGGGTGGCGCTGGAAGTTTACGCCCTGTCGTTCATCTCCACCACCCTCGCCATGGCGGATTTCATCATCATCGACCTGGGCGGCTCCGCTTCCGCCTTGCGCTACATGAACGACGTTCCGCCCGGCCTCGACGCCTACGACGTGCAGCGGGCGGACTATCGGCGCTACATTGAGACGCATTGCGGATGAACGAAGGCCCTGTAAAAAAGATAATGGCGTTGCTGAAAAGAAATGTGGAAAGCCGCAACGCACAGGTTCTTCCGTCCGCCGCACTTTCGGCGTAAGAAGCTAGCCAAGCACGGGCGGCAATACGCCCATTAACCTGAATGAAGTTAATTGGGGAGAAGCGAGCATGGGCGGCGATCTTGATTCAATGGCGATGGATTATCATCGTCTACCGAAACCCGGTAAACTCGCCATTGTCGCCACCAAGCCGATGGCTAATCAGCGCGATTTGGCGCTGGCCTATTCTCCCGGCGTCGCCGCCCCGTCGATGGCGATCTACAACGATCCGGCCCAAGCCGCCGAACTGACCGCGCGCGGCAATCTGGTGGCGGTGGTCACCAACGGCACCGCCGTCTTAGGCCTGGGCGACATCGGCCCGCTCGCCGCCAAGCCGGTGATGGAAGGCAAGGCGGTGCTGTTCAAGAAATTCGCCGGCATCGACTGTTTCGATATTGAGCTGAACGAAAAAGACGTCGACGGGCTGGTGGACACCATCGTGCGGATGGAGCCGACCTTCGGGGCCATCAATCTGGAAGACATCGCCGCCCCGGCGTGCTTTGAGGTTGAACGGCGCTGCCGCGAGCGCATGAAGATTCCGGTGTTCCACGACGACCAGCACGGCACCGCCATCGTGGTGGGCGCCGCGGTGCTGAATGGTCTGGCGCTGGTGGGCAAGAAGCTCGACGAGGTCAAGGTGGTGTCCACCGGCGGCGGCGCCGCGGGGCTGGCCTGCCTTGATCTGCTGGTGTCATTGGGCGTGCGGCGGGAAAACGTCTGGCTGTGCGACATCGCCGGCGTGGTCTACAAGGGCCGCAACGAGCAGATGAACGCCTATAAGGAAGCCTACGCTCAGGACACCGACAAGCGCGCGCTGGATGAGGTGATTGACGGCGCCGACGTCTTCCTTGGCCTGTCGGGGCCAAAGGTGCTGAAGCCGGAAATGGTCAAGCGCATGGGGACCAAGCCGCTGGTGCTGGCCTTGGCGAACCCGGAACCGGAAATCATGCCCGATCTGGCGCAAGAGGCCCGGCCTGACGCCATCATCGCCACCGGCCGTTCCGACTTCCCCAATCAGGTCAACAACGTCTTGTGCTTCCCCTTCATCTTCCGCGGCGCGCTCGACGTCGGCGCCACCACGGTGACGGAGGAAATGAAGGTCGCCGCCACCCATGCGGTGGCGCGGCTGGCGCGGGCCGAGCCGTCCGACGTGGTGGCCTCCGCCTATCGCGGCGAAGACTTGCGCTTTGGTCCGCAATACATTCTGCCCAAGCCGTTCGATCCGCGTTTGATGATCGAAGTGTCGTCGGCGGTCGCCAAGGCGGCGATGGATTGCGGCGTAGCCACCCGGCCGATCCAGGACTTCCGCGCCTATCGCGAAGCGCTGACCCAGCGGGTGTTCCGTTCCGGCCTGACCATGAAGCCGGTGATCCAGGCCGCCAAGTCCGACCCGAAGCGGGTGGTTTACGCCGAAGGCGAGGATGAGCGGGTGCTGCGCGCGGCGCAGGTGGCGGTCGACGACGGCATCGCCAAGCCGATTTTGATCGGCCGGCTGGAGGCGATTGAACGCAACATCGCCAGCCTGAGCCTGCGCATCAAGCCGGGCAAGGATGTCGAGGTGATCGAGATCATCCGCGATCCGCGTTATCACTCCTACGCCGAAGTTTACCGCAAGCTGATGGCGCGCCGCGGCGTGTCGCCGGCCCACGCCGCCCATGTGGTGCGCTCGCAGCCCACGGTTTTCGCCGCGCTGATGGTCAAGCGCGGTCAGGCCGACGCGATGATTTGCGGCACCGCCGGGCCTTACGCCGACCATTTGGGGCCGGTGATGGACGTCATCGGGCTGAAGCCGGGGGTCAAGGTCGGCGGCGCGATGAATATGATGATTTTGGAGAAGGGGGCGTATTTCCTCACTGACACTTACGTCAACTACGACCCCACCGCCGAACAGGTGGCGGAGATCGTCAAGCTGGCGGTGGAGGAAGTGCGGCGCTTCGGCGTGACGCCGAAGGTGGCGCTGCTGTCCCATTCCAATTTCGGCACCCGTGAGACGCCGTCGGCGTTGAAGATGCGGCGGGCGGCGGAAATCCTGATCTCCGACCTGCCGGACGTCGAGTTGGACGGCGAAATGCATGCCGACGCGGCGCTGTCGGAGATGATCCGCAAGGGCGTCATGCCCGACAGCCGGCTGACCGGGGAGGCGAACCTGCTGGTCATGCCGACGCTGGACGCCGCCAACATCGCCTTCAACATGTTGAAGGTGCTGGCGGACGGCCAGAATGTCGGGCCGATGTTCTTGGGCGCCGCGCGGCCGGTGCACATCGTGACGCCGTCGATCACCACCCGCGGGCTGGTGAACATGACGGCGGTTTCGGTGGTGGACGCGCAAAACGCCGCGCCGGTCAATCAGGCGCCGCGGTGATTTTGCGAGATTGAATTGAAAAACGGGGTCGTCGAAAGACGGCCCCGTTTTTATTTGGGGCTCAGGCGAAAGCCTGCACGTCCAACGCCTGGGAAAGGGCGTCGTGGGCGAAGGGCTTAAGCGCCGCCGCGCCGATGTCGCCCTTCAGATAGCCGGCGACGCGGGTCTTCAAAAACTTTTCCCACCCCTCGCGCCACGAGGAATCGGAACGCGACCAGTCGTCCAGCACATCCCGTTCCGCCGGTTCAGCCTCGCCGCGCGCCGCGCCGACCAGGGCGATCAACGGACGCTGCTGGTGGAAACGATCCGCCAGAGTGAACCGCTGCGCCGTGGCGGTTTGCGCATCTTCCGGTAATAGCGCCAGCCTTAACGGCAGAACGTTGTCGAAACGACCGGCTTGACCTTCCAGATCGGCGCGATGATCCGGCACGGCCAGCGCCTTGACCAGATGGGCGAAAACATCGTCGGCGTCGCGGGTCAGCGCCGCGTCGATTTTTTGCCGGGCGTGGTTCGCGCCGTCGTCGCCCAGGCCAAACAGCAAATCAGCTTCCGCCACATCGGCGATGCGGGACAGCCGCGGGGCGTCGCGCAATTCGCCGTCCATGGCGCGTTC
>CALGOL010000135.1 GCA_937960755.1 uncultured Azospirillum sp. | reverse complement strand
GGCGCCGAAGCGCCGCGCGGTCAGAAAAGCGGCGGCGACGGCCCGGCCGTCCAACGGCCGCCCGGTGAGCGGCACAAGCACCTTTTTCAGCATGGATTTCCTCCGATAGCGGCGCGGCCCATTACGGCGCGGCCATTACAGCGCAGCGGCCGGCGTCACAGCATGGCGGCGTGAGCGAGCACCTCGTTCGAGCCGCGCCAGATCATGTCGAGGGCGACATAGGTGATAACCGCCAGCCCGACCCAGCCGATCCAGCGATGCTTATGCAGCACATGGGCGATGGCGTTGGCGGCCGCCCCCATCAGCACCACCGACAGCAGCAGGCCGATCACCAGAATGGTGGGGTGTTCTTTGGCGGCGCCAGCCACCGCCAAAACATTGTCCAGCGACATCGACACGTCGGCCACGACGATTTGCCAAATCGCCGCCCCAACGGTGACGCCGCCCGCCGCCACGGCCGCGGCGTCGCCAGATTCCGGCGCCGCCAGCGCTTCGTCGGGCGCGACTTCGTCGGCGCCATGGGTGCGCAATTCGCGGTACATCTTCCAGCACACCCACAGCAGCAAGACGCCGCCGGCCAGCGTCAGGCCGATGATCGCCAGCAGTTGGGTGGTGATGAGGGCGAAGAAGATGCGCAACACGATGGCGGCGGCGATGCCCCAGAAGATCACCTTCTTGCGCTGGGCCAGCGGGACGGCGGCGGCGGCCATGCCGACGACGATGGCGTTGTCGCCAGCCAGCACCAGATCAATCGCCACGACCTGCGCCAGCGCCGACAGTTGCGCCAAAATCTCAGGATTATCGATCACGTTGACGTTCCCTTATGAAAAAAGCGCATCAGCCTCAACCGGCGGAAGCGCGGCGTTGGCGGCGGCGCAAAATGAACGGCCCCAGCGCCAGCGCCACGGCGACGATCAGCAAGCCGGCGGCGATGGGATGGGTGACGAAGACCGACAGATCGCCTTGGCTGATCGCCAGCGCCCGACGGAAATGCTGCTCCATCATCGGCCCCAAAATCAGCCCGACCACGCACGGCGCCACCGGCACGTTCAACACCCGCATGCCGAAGCCCAAAAAGCCCACCGCCCACAAAATGACCAGATCGACCACATTGTTGTTGAGCGTGTAGGTCCCCAGCGTGGCGAAGACCAAAATGCCGGCGTAAAGCCAAGGCCGCGGCGCCGCCAGCAGCTTCACCCACACCCCGGCCAACGGCAGATTGAGCGCCAGCAGCAAAACATTGCCGACGTAAAGGCTGGCGATCATGCCCCACACCAGTTCCGGGCTGGTGTCGAACAGCGTCGGCCCCGGTTGCAGGCCGTATTGCTGAAAGGCGGCCAGCATGATCGCGGCGGTGGCCGAGGTCGGCAGGCCCAGCGCCAGCAAGGGCGCCAGCACCCCGGCGGCGGAAGCGTTGTTGGCTGCTTCCGGCCCGGCCACCGCTTCGATGGCGCCGCGGCCGAACTCCTCCGGCTTGCGGGCCAGACGTTTTTCCATCAGGTAGGATAGGAAAGTGGGAATTTCGCTGCCCCCCGCCGGCAAAGCGCCGATGGGAAAGCCGATGGCGGTTCCGCGCAGCCAGGGCCGCCACGACCGCGACCAGTCCTCGCTTCTTAGCCATTTCGATCCCTTCAGCGCTAATATCTCTTCGCTTTCAAAGCGGAAGCGGGCGGCGTTGTAGAGCGTCTCCCCCACCGCGAACAGGCCGACCGCCACCACCACGGTGTCAATGCCGTCCAGCAGTTCCGGCACGCCGAAAGCGAGCCGCGCCTGCCCGGTCTGCATGTCGATGCCCACCAGCCCGAACGCCAGCCCGAGAAACAGGCTCGCCAAACCACGGGCCAGAGAATCCCCCAACACGGCGGTGACGGTGGTCAGCGCCAGCACCATCAGGGCGAAATATTCCGCCGGGCCGAACAGCAGCGCCAGCTTGACCATCAGTGGCGCGACGAAGGTCAGCGCCAGCGTGCCGAAGGTGCCGGCGATGAACGAGCCGATGGCGGCGGTCGCCAGCGCTTGCGCCCCCCGTCCCTGCCGCGCCATGGCGTGGCCGTCGATGGCGGTGACGATGCTGCCGGATTCCCCCGGCGTGTTGAGCAGGATCGAGGTGGTGGAGCCGCCATACATCGCCCCGTAGAAAATCCCGCAGAACATGATGAAAGCCGAGGTCGGCTCCAAGCCGTACGTCACCGGCAGCAGCAAAGCGACGGTGAGCGCCGGGCCGATGCCGGGCAAGACGCCGATAGCGGTGCCGACGGTGACGCCGACGGCGCACCACATCAAGTTATAGGGCAGTAAAGCCACGGCGAAGCCGTGCCCCAAAGCGGCGAGCGTTTCCATGACGTGTCATGACCTTTCCGGCGGCGGGAATTACACCGGTTGGCCGATGAACCGCTTCATCGGTCAAACGGTGAAACCCGCGCGGCGTTTGAGCGTAACCGGCTTGGCATGAAATGACCGGCAGGTCATTTCATCTGCGAGGCGGTGTTAATTCGCGTCCGCCATCTCGAACAGCGAGCCGAGCGGGAGATTGAGGTCGAGCCCCAGGGTGAAAACGACGTAGACGACGGCGGCCAGCGCCGCCCCCAACGCCAAATTCACCGTCCAACGCCGGGCGCCGAAGGCCCGCGCCGTCAGCGCGAACATAACGGCGGCGGACGGAATCCACCCCACCGCCTCCAGGGTGAAAAACTGGATCGCCAGCGCGCCGGCCACCAGCCAAAGCGCGTGGAAATCAAGCTCCAATCCCTGAGCGTGAGGCGCCGCGGCGGAGCGGGACTCCCGCAGCAGCGCCGCCCCCACCGCCGCCAGACAGCCGGCGACGGCGTAGGGGAACAAGGCTGGCCCGACTACGGCGCGGGCGGCCAACGTCGGCGTCATGGCGGTCTCGACGGCGATGAAAGCGCCCAGCGCGATCAATCCGCCGCCGAAAACCGCTTCGCCGACGCGCACGGTTCTTCCCGTGGTCATATCGTCGTCTCCGTCCGGTTAAAAGCGGGGAACCGCGTTACTTGGCGAGGCCGAGATCGGAGAGCACGGCGGCGACGTCTTGTTTTTCCCGCGCGAGAAAAGCGGCGAAATCGTCAGCGCCCTGGTACAGGCTCACCCAGCCGCGCTGCTTGAGCAACTGACGCCACTCGTCGCTTTCCACCATCTTCTTGATGGTTTCGTCATAGGCTTTCTTGTCCGCGGGCTTCAGGGTCGCCGGCATGAACATGCCGCGCCAGTTGGCGAATTCGATATCAACGCCCTTTTCCTTTAGCGTCGGCGTGTCGGCGTCAAGCGCGCGCGACGGCGACGACACCGCCAGGGCGCGCAGCTTGCCGGCCTGGAATTGCGGCTGAAACTCGGAATACCCGCCCATCGCCAGCGTGAGGTGGCCGCCAAGCGCCGAGGCCAGCAATTCGCCGCCGCCGGCGGTGGCGATATAGTTCACCTTGGAAGGCGACACGCCGACCGCCTTGGCGATCAGGCTGGCGAGGATCTGGTCGCTGCCGCCGGCCGAACCGCCGCCCCACGACACCGAGCCCGGATCGGCCTTGAACTTCGCGATCAAATCGTCAAACGACTTCAGCGGAGAATCCGCCGGCACGGCGAGCACGGTGTATTCGCCGGTCAACCGCGCCAAGGGGGTCACTTGGTCCAGCGTCACCGCCGATTTGTTGGTGAGAATGGCCCCCAGCATGATTTGGCCGCCCACCAGAATGGCCGGGTTGCGCCGCTTGGCGGTGACGAACTGGGCGAGGCCGATCGTGCCGCCGGCGCCGGGAATATTCGAAACCTGCACGCCGGAGGCGAGGCCCTGGTTCTGCAACACCTGCTGCGCCGCGCGGGCGTGCTGATCCCAGCCGCCGCCGGGGCTGGCGGGGGCGATGATCTCCAGCCCCTTCATTTCGGCTAAGGCCGGCTGCGTCAGCGTCGCGGCGACGAGCGCGCCGAGGGTCAGCGCGCGTTGAAAGCGCTTCATCGACAGGAACGACATGGTTATTTCCTCCGAAAAAACCGGCTGCCTTGGCGCCGATTTATTTTTCTTGTCCGCGAAACGTCGGGAGACCGCCCATTTCGCAATCTCGCCGCCACTCTATCCGTGCAAGCTGTCAGAAACCTGTCGCCGCCCTATTTTCTTTGTGTTTATTTTATACGGAAAAATATCATTTTTTCCGGTGATAATCCGAAGTTTTTTCCTAATCTAATGTTTTAATAAGGAATATTTCCGATTTAACCTGATGTTCGTCGCATGGATGCGGCGCGGGCGCCCAAGTTTGCACGATGTCGGCCGGTCGCGCCTTTTACGCTTGAAGGAAACGACCGTCATGGCGCCCGAACCCGTCTCCGCCCCTGCCCCTGCCCCTGCCCTTGCCCTCGGCCCCGCCCGCCCGTTTGATGATTTTCTCGGCCGCGCGCCCGGCGCAGCACCCTTGCGCCGGGCGGTGACCGCCGCCTATCGCCGGCCGGAAGCC
>CALGOL010000134.1 GCA_937960755.1 uncultured Azospirillum sp. | reverse complement strand
CCCGGCCTTCATCGCCGCCGCCGGCCGTCTCGGGCCGGCGTTGCGCCGCACGCCGGTGTTGGGGTCATAAAGGTGGATGAGCTTCCAGTTGAACTCCATGCCCTCGTAATCCGATTCGGCGTTGTAGTCCAACTGAACCAGCCGGAAATAGGCCCGCGGGTTGACGTCGATCATCAACTCGAAACGCGCCTCGGCGTGGGGCAGCTCCTCCCCCACCTCCAAGGTTTTCCAGCCCTTGCCGCGCGCCTTTTGAATGGCGTAGCGCACCGGCTGCGGTCCCTTGCCCTTGGCCATCGCGCGCCCCCGCCGGCCATTCAGAGCGGCGGCGCGGCGTTCATCCGCACCGCGTCGGCGTACCAGTAATAGCTCGCTTTCGGCGTACGCTTCATGCTGTCGCGGTCCACCGCCACCAGCCCGAAGCGGCGGGAATAGCCGTCCGCCCATTCGAAATTATCCAGAAGGCTCCAGACGAACCAGCCTCTCAGATCGCAGCCCTGGGCGATGGCGGCCTGTCCCGCCAGCAAATGGTCGCGGATGAAGCGGATGCGCTCGGCGTCCTCCGCCTTGCCGTCCGGGCCGACCCAATCGTAATAGTCGGCGCCGTTCTCCATGACGTACACCGGCGGATTGCCGTAATTGTTCTTCAAATCAAGCAGTTGCTCGGTCAGGCCGTCCGGCTCCACCGGCCAGCCCATGGCGGTTTGCGGCGTGCCCTGCGGCGCCGGGCCATAGCCGGTTCCCACCAGCCCCGGCGGATAGGGTTGCTGGTGCATGCGGCTGTAGTAATTGACGCCGAGAAAATCCACCTGGTGGCGGATGTCGGCCAGGTCGCCGTCGCGCGTCAGCGGCTCAAAATCCGCCGCCAGCAAACGGGGATAGACGCCCTTGAACAACGGGTCGAGGCAGGCGCGGTTCCACAGCGCGTCCCAAGTCTTGGCGGCTTCTTCGGCCTGCGGAACGCCAATGACCGGCTTGGACGGCTGCAAGGAAAGCACCGTGCCCAATGACCATTCCTTGCGGCCCGTCGCACGCAGCGCCTTCAGCGCCCGGCCTTGCGCCAAGTTCATATGATGCAGCGCCGCCATGCAGGGACCGCGGCCGGTCAACCCCGGCGCATGACCGCCCATGCCATGGCCGAAAATCCCATGCACTGACGGCTCGTTGAGCATCGCCCAGCGCTTGACCCGGTCCCCCAGCCGTCCGGCGACGATCAGCGCGTAATCGACGAAGCGCTCGGCGACGTCGCGCCCGGTCCAGCCGCCGCCGTCCTGCAACGCCTGCGGCAAATCCCAATGATAGAGGCAAACCCAAGGATCAATCCCGCGCGCCAGCAGCGCGTCGGTCAGCCGGTCGTAGAAATCCAACCCGCGGGCGTTGGCGGCGCCGCGGCCGGTCGGCTGCACCCGGGGCCAAGCGATGGAAAAGCGATAGGCCCCCAGCCCGGCCCGCGCCATCAGGCCGACGTCCTCCAAATAACGGTGATAGTGGTCGCACGCGACATCGCCGGTATCGCCGTTCGCCACCCGGCCCGGCGTGTGGGAGAAGGTGTCCCAGATCGACGCGCCGCGGCCCCCGGCGCTCACAGCACCCTCAATCTGATAGGACGACGTCGAGGCGCCCCAAACGAAGCCGTCGGGGAAACGCCGCATCCCGCCAGACGCCGC
>CALGOL010000133.1 GCA_937960755.1 uncultured Azospirillum sp. | reverse complement strand
CAGCGCCTGACTGGCGCGCGGCCCCGGCCCCCAGGCGACGTGACGGCGCACTTCCGGCAACTCCGACGTCTCCGGCCGACCGCGGCGCACCAGATCAAGGATGCCGTCCACCACCGAATCCGGCGTCGGCAGCGCCCGCACCACCCGTTGGGCGAACAACAGGTCTTCCGCCGTCAGCACGGCCCCGGCGTCGGCGTCGGCTTCCCCGGTGGTGACGATCATCATCCGCCGTTCGGCGTCGCGGTCGGGATAAGCCACGTCGACTTGCAGCAAGAAGCGGTCAAGCTGGGCTTCCGGCAGCGGGTAGGTGCCTTCCTGCTCAATCGGGTTTTGCGTCGCCAGCACATGGAACGGCCGCGGCAGCGGGTGATACGCCCCGGCCACCGACACCCGGCCTTCCTGCATCGCCTGCAACAGCGCCGATTGGGTGCGCGGGCTGGCGCGGTTGATTTCGTCGGCCATCAGCAATTGGCTGAACACCGGCCCCGGCATGAAGCGGAAGCCGCGGCGGCCGTCCGCCCCCTCCTCAAGCACTTCCGAGCCTAAAATATCGGCCGGCATCAGGTCGGGCGTACACTGTACGCGCTTTTCCGCCAGCCCGAACACCCGGCCCAAGGTTTCCACCAGCCGGGTCTTCGCTAACCCCGGCACGCCGATCAGCAGCGCGTGGCCGCCGGCCAACAGGGCGCAGAGGGTGAGCTCGATCACCTCTTCCTGTCCAAAGACGACGCGGCCGACGGTTTCGCGCACGTCGGCCAACCGCCGGCCCAGCGCGTCCACCGCGGCGATCACCTGCTCCGGCCGCTCCAGCCGCTCCATCGACCGCTCCTCCTCCGTTATCCGGCCCGCCCTTTTCAGCGCGCCCGCCAAACCTATCTCGTGATTGTGGCGCAACTCCGCCAACGACACATTAATCACCATATCACCACCGCTTGCGGACTATAATTATTGTCCGCGCGATGCGAGGGTCGAGGGGCGGAGAATGACGCAAACGCTGGAAAGCTACGATATAAGAATCTTACGCGACGGAACATGGCTGCATGAAGGCGAGCCGATCCGCCGGCTCGAGCTGGTCAAACTGTTCTCCCGCGTGCTGCGGCGGGACGCCGCAGGGGATTATTGGCTCATCACCCCGGCGGAGCGCGGGCGCATCATGGTTGAAGACGCGCCTTTCATCGCGGTGGAGATGACGGCGGAAGGTCAAGGCCGCGATCAACGCTTAAGCTTTCGCACCAATGTTGACGACTGGGTGACGGCGGGACCGGACCACCCGATTACGACGATAGGCGATGCGCCCTATGTCGAGGTGCGGGGCGGGCTGACGGCGCGGCTAGCCCGATCGGTCTATTACCAGTTGGCTGAACTGGCGACTGACGACAGTGATGACGGCGAAGGGGTGATGGGGGTATGGAGCGAGGGGACGTTCTTTGCGCTGAGCCGGCCGGCGGACGCCACCGCGGCATGACCCGCGACGGGTTTCTTGACCGCTTCCTTCCCAAGGCCGCCGCCACCGACCGCATCCGCGGCGATTATGACCTGAACCCGGAGATGGAGCCGCCCGAAAAACTGCGCGACGCCGCCGTTCTGGTCGGGCTGGTCGAGCGGGACGAGGGGTTGTCGGTGTTGTTCACTCAGCGCACCGCCCATCTCAACGCCCACGCCGGGCAAATCAGCTTTCCCGGCGGCCGCATCGAAGCCGACGACCCCACCCCGATTGACGCCGCCCTGCGGGAGGCGGAGGAGGAGATCGGCCTCCACCCCCGCCATGTCGAGGTGGTGGGCCGGCTCGACCTCTACCGCACCCGCACCGGCTTTCGCATCACCCCCATCGTGGCGCTGGTGCGCCCGCCGTTCGATCTGACGCTGCAAGCCGAAGAAGTGGCGGAAGCGTTTGAAACGCCCTTGGATTTCTTCCTCGCCGACAACATGCCGAAAAAGCACGGCCGGGTGGTGTTCGGTCATCAGCGCTGGTTTTACGCCTTCCCCTGGCGCGAGCGCTACATCTGGGGCGCCACCGCCGGCATGCTGGTCAATCTGCGCGACGTCCTGGCGCCATGACCGAATCGCCTATCCCTATCGACGCCGCGGCGGCCGAGCGCTTGCGCG
>CALGOL010000132.1 GCA_937960755.1 uncultured Azospirillum sp. | reverse complement strand
CCTGACCGCGCATTGCGGCTCGTTCGGCGGCTGGGACCGCTTCGGGCCGGAACGCCGCATCACCCGCTCCGTCGCCAACGTGCTCTATGAGATCGACGGCGAGCCGGCGCTGGATCTCTACAAGCGCTATCTGGGGGAGGACGCCGCCGGACTGCCCGGCAGCGCCCTGCTGTTCCCGCTGCTGGTTCGGGTCGGCGACGACGGGGCGGAGCTGGTGCGCACCATCGTCGGCGTTGACGAGGCGGCCAAGACCATGACCTTCGCCGGCGACGTGCCGGAAGGCGCTTCGGCGCAGTTGATGCGCGGCCATTTCGACCGGCTGATCGAAGGGGCGGAAACCGCAGCAAGGCAGGCGGACGAAGCCGACGGTTTGGGCGGGGACGGATCACAGGCGAAGGGCGCGCGGCTGGCGCTGTTGGTCAGTTGTATCGGCCGCAAACTGCTGTTGGGACAGCGCATCACCGACGAGGCCGAGGCCTGCGCCGACGTGCTGGGCGCCAATACGACGCAAGTCGGCTTTTACTCATATGGCGAATTGTCGCCGTTGGCGTCCGGCGGCGGCTGCGAACTGCACAATCAGACCATGACCGTCACTTTGATTGCAGAGACGTGAGACGGCCTTGCACCGCTTGCTTGAACGCCAGATCGCCAAAGCGAAGAAGGGCCGCGCCGACGGCTCGATAGATGTCGACGCGTTGCTGGCGCTGGTCGCCGCCTCTTACGAAGAGGCCGACAAGGAGCGCCGCTTGGCGGCGCGCGCCGTCGAGGAGATGGAGCGCGAAATGCGCGCGCTGGCCGAACAGGCGCGCAGCCAGGGCGAAGCCTTGCTGAAAGGCGTGCTGGAGGCGGTGGGCGACGGCGTGGTGCTGTCCGATCACCGCGGGGTCATCGTCGACGTCAACGCGGCGGTCGAGCGCCTGTTCGGCTATACCCGCGACGAGTTGATCGGCCGCGATTTGGCGGTTTTGATGGGGGAGGACGACGCGAAGCGGCATCCCGGCTGGGTGGCGGATTATAATCGAGACCGGATCGTCCGCATCATCGGCCGCACGCGGGAATTGCTGGCGCGGCGGCGCGACGGCTCGACCTTTCCCATCGAACTGGCGGTGGGGGATTTGTCGTCGTCGGGGGTGCGCCGTTTCGTCGGCATCGTCCGCGACATCACCGAGCGGCTGCGCGTCAAGCGCGAGATCGAAGACAGTCGCCAGCGCTTTCAAGACTTCGCCGAGGCGTCGTCGGACTGGATGTGGGAAACCGACGCGGACCATCGCTTCACCTTGTTCGCCGGCAATCGCGAGCGGGCGATCACCTTCGACCCGGAAAAGTCGCTGGGCAAAACCCGGCTGGAGTTGATGGCGGCCGGCGCTCCCGCCGATCTGATCGCCAAGCATCGCGCCGATCTGGAGGCGCGCCAGCCGTTCCGCGAATTTGTCTATCCAATGACCCAGGGCGGCGGCCGGGTGCGTCATCTGCGGGTCAGCGGCCGGCCGGTGTTCGACGGCGACGGCGCGTTCCGCGGCTACCGCGGCACCGCCAGCGACATCACCGACGCGCTGGCGGCGGAAGAACGCATGGCGGCGCTGGAGCGGCAATTGTCCGCCGCGATTTCCAGCATGTCGGAAGGCTTTGTGCTTTACGACCGCGACCATCGCGTCGTCGCCTGCAACGACCGCTATCGCGATTTTTATCCGCAATGGGCGGTGGATATCGACGCGCATGGCGCTTTGCCCGACCTGTTGCGGCTGGGCGCGGCGCGCGGGCTTTACGACATGGAAGGCCGCGACCTGGAGGACTGGGTCGCTTGGCGCATGGCCAGCCACCGGCGCGCCGATGGCGAACCGATTTTGCTGCGGCTGGCCGACGGCCGGGTTTTCCGGGTGCGCGAACGGGCGACGCCTGACGGCGGCGTGGTCGGCGTGCATTCCGACGTCACCGCGGAACTGGCGTTGCAGCGGCAGTTGCAGGACGCCAAAGACGCGGCGGAAGGGGCGAGCCGCGCCAAATCGGAATTCCTGGCGGTGATGAGCCATGAAATCCGCACGCCGATGAACGGCGTCATCGGCATGACCGGGCTGCTGCTGACCACGTCATTGAGCGAAGAACAGAAACACTTCGCCGTCACCATCCGCGACAGCGCCGAATGCTTGCTGGCGATCATCAACGACATTCTCGACTACTCCAAGGTCGAAGCCGGCCGGATGGATTTTGAAAGCGCCGATTTCGACGTCGCCACGCTGGTGGAGAGCGTGGTGGAGATCCTGGCGCCGCGGGCGCTGGGCAAGGGGGTGGAGATCGCCAGCTTCGTCGATCCGTCCGCCCGGCTGCTGGCCTGCGGCGACGCCGGCCGGGTGCGGCAAATCTTGATGAATCTCGCCGGCAACGCGGTGAAGTTCACCGATGAAGGCTGGGTGACCATTGAAGTCGCCGCGGTCGCCGCCGACGAAGCGGCCGGAAACGTCCGCCTGCGCTTCACCGTCGCCGACACCGGCGTCGGCATCGAGGAGGAGGCGCAAGCCAAGCTGTTCGGCATGTTCATGCAAGCCGACGGATCGTCCACCAGACGGCATGGCGGGTCCGGCTTGGGCTTGGCGATTTCCCGCCGCTTGGCCGAACTAATGGGCGGCGCCGTGGGCTTCGCCAGCGTTTATGGCGAAGGCTCGACCTTCTGGTTTGAAATTCCACTGGCGGTGCGCGGCCGGTCCAGCGCCGCGGCCGATTTGCGCGGCGCCCGGTTGCTGGTGGTGGATGATCTGGAGGTCAACCGCGACTTCCTGCAACGCCGGCTCGGCGCCGCGGGGGCCGTGGTGGAGACCGCCGACAGCGTGGATGCGGCGCTGGCGGCGCTGGAGCGCGCCGCCGGCTTCGACGCGGTCATCACCGATGAAGCGATGCCGGGCGGTTCCGGCGTGCATCTGGCGTCACTGGTGCGGGGGGACGCGCGCTGGCGCGACACGCCGATGGTGCTGGCCTCAAGCCGCGGCGTGCTGCAAATCACCGGCGACCATCAAGGTTTAGACGCCGTGGTGCATAAGCCGCTGCGCGACGCCGTGCTGTTCTCCACGCTGGGCCGGCTGCTCAACCGCCTGCCGGAGGCCGCCCCGGTTCAAGAGGCGTCGGATTCTCCCGGTTCCGCCGCGGCGCTCGGCCGCGCCTTGCGGCTGTTGGTGGTGGAGGACAACGCGGTCAATCAGCAGGTGGCGCTGGGGGTGCTGCGCCGGCTTGACCATACGGTGGACGTCGCCGGCGACGGGATCGAGGCGCTGGAGGCGGTGCGCCAGCGGCCCTATGACATCATCTTTATGGACGTGCGCATGCCGCGCATGGACGGTTTGGAGGCGACCCGCCGGATTCGCCAGCTTTCCGGTCCGGCGGCGCGCACCCCTATCATCGCCATGACGGCGGGGGCGATGCAGGGCGACGAAGCCGGGTGTCTGGAAGCCGGCATGGACGGCTTCCTCGCCAAACCCATCGACCGGCGCAAGCTTTACGAAGCGCTGGAGCGCTTCGCCGGATCAAGTATGGTGAAAAGCCAAGCGGCGGCGGCTGACGGGGCGGCTGACGGGGCGAACCAAGCGGCGGGAGTCGTTGCGGTGGATGGCGAACTGGACATTGAAGCGCTTGACGATCTGACCGACGTGCTGGGGGTGGAGGACGTGGCGCATTTGGTGCGGCGCTTTCTCGAAGACGCGCCGAAGCGCTTGCAGAGCATGCGCGCCGCATCGAATGTCGGCGACATCGACACCGCGGCGCGCGAAGCCCATTCCATCAAGGGCGCGTCGGGGTCGATGGGCATGCGCCGGGTCGAGGCGGCGGCGGCGGCGTTGGAAAAGCGCCTGCGCAGCGGCGACGACATCGATTGCGCCGCGGCGGCGGCGGGGTTGGAGGATTTGATCGCGGCGGGGGCGGCGGCGCTTGACGTTTATTTCGCCGCCCGCCCGCCGGGCGACTGACGCCGCCGACTGACGCTGCAGTTATTTCGAATCCGGCCAGCGGCGATGCATCCACAGCCACTGCGCCGGCCGTTCGCGCACCCATGATTCGACGATGTCGTTCAGGCGCTGGGTCAGCGCCGCCACCGATTCGGCCGAATCGTCGGGGGGCAGATCGGTCAGCAGGGTGAAGGTCTCGCGAAAACGCGCCCCTTCCAATCGTTCGATGCGCGACGTCGCCACCGGCAGCTTGCGCCGCAAGGCGAGGCGGGCGGCGGCCGGGGCGGTCATCGCCGGGCGGCCGAAAAACCGCGCCTCGACGCCGTCGTTCATTTTCTGATCGACCAGCATGCAGACGTGCGCGCCTTCCACCAGCGCCCGCATGAACTTCTTCGCCCCTTCCGGTCCTTTGGGGATCATCCGTTCCGGCGGGTCGCCGCGAAAGCGCGCGATCATCCGGTCGACGAAACGGTTGTTGGGGGCGCGGTAGACGGTCGCCGTCTCCAGCCCCGCCCGGCGCACGGTGGGGATTTGCGCTTCCCAATTGGCGATATGGCCCGAAATGAAGAACGCCGCCTTGCCGTCGTCGCGCAACTGGTCCAGCACGTCGCGGCCGACCACCTCGACCCGGTCGCGGCTGATTTGCTCGAGGTGCGGATACTCGGCCAGGGTGCGGCCGAGGTTGTCCCACATGGCGCGGATGATGCGGTCTTTCGCCGCCTTGTCCAGCCCCGGCATGGCGAGATCGAGATTGCGCCGCGCCGTGCCGTCGCCCGGCAGCAGCGGCCCGATGTGGGGGTTGCGGTAGGTGAT
>CALGOL010000131.1 GCA_937960755.1 uncultured Azospirillum sp. | reverse complement strand
CTCTTTCCCTACGCGACGCTCTTCCGATCTGGGACGGCGACGCGGACGCGGTGCGGGCGGTGATCGCCGATTGCGTGCCGGATTTCCGCGCCCCGGAAGTGACGCCGGTTTAACCCGACGCCGGCTTGGCTGTTTCAGCCTTGGCCGACCATCGCATTGATCGCCACCGCGGTGGCGAGGTCGGCCAGGGTTAAAGCGGCGGCGCCCAGCGCCGTCAGCGACAAGGTCGCCCGCATGACGAACCACTGGTAAAACAGCATCGCCAGCACCACCCCCAACGCCAAACCCGACGCGGCCGGGGGCGGCAGCAGGCCGCTTTGCGCCACCAAGGCGGTCGGCAGATAAACCGCCATCTGCACCACCGCCGCCCAATTATAAGCGCATAAAAACGCGCTGAAGCGATGCGCCCGGCCCGCCGCCTCGGTCAAATACGACATGACGACGGGAAACGCCGTCCAACTGACGGCGTAGGCCAGCATTTCCAAAACAAAGCGCGCTTCCGCCGGCCGCGTCGGGGTGTCATCGAGATCGCCGCGCATCCCGGCCAGCGCCAGATAGCCCGGCAGCACCAAGGCCGCCGCCCAAAACGAGCGCGCCGCGCCGCGGGGCGTTAAATCCAAAAACGCCAGCCCGGACAGATCGAAGCGCGCCAGCCGGAACGCCCCGGCGACGCCCAGCGCCATTTCGCGGAAACTGGGCGGGGTCATGCCGACGCTTGCGCCAGCACCCGCCGCAACACGCCCTGATAAATCCGGGCGAGGTCGCCGACGTCCGCCACCGCCACCCGCTCGTCGGTCTTGTGCATGGTCTGGCCAACCAGACCAAACTCGACCACCGGGCAATAGTTCTTAATGAAGCGCGCGTCGGAGGTGCCGCCGGTGGTGGACAACGCCGGGACGCCGCCAGTGGCCTCCGTCACCGCCGCCGCCACCGCTTGCGACAGCAGGCCGGGCGGCGTCAGGAAGGAGACGCCCGACACCTTGATCGACAGCTCATAGCGGCCGCCGACCCGTTCAAACCGCTCCCGCAGCCACGCCTCCACCGTTTCCGGCGTGTGGGCGTCGTTGAAGCGGATGTTGAAGGTCGCGGAAGCGTCGGCCGGGATGACGTTAGAGGCGGCGTTGCCGCAATGCAGCATGGTGACGGCGACGGTGGACGCCTGGAAATGCTGGGTGCCGTGGTCCAGCGGCTCGTCGGTGATGGCGGAGATCATCCGCGCCAGCCGCGGGATCGGATTGTCGGCGAGATGGGGATAGGCGGCGTGGCCCTGGGTTCCCAGCACCGTCAGCTTGCCGGTCAGGCTGCCGCGCCGGCCGATCTTCATCATTTCGCCCAGCGCGCCGGGATTGGTCGGCTCCCCCACCAGGCAAAGGTCGAGCTTCTCGCCGTGCTTCTCCAGCCATTCCAGCACCTTGACGGTGCCGTTGACCGCGTCGCCTTCTTCATCGCCGGTAATCAGCAGGCTGATGGAGCCGGCGGGACGCCAGCCCTGGCCCAGCAGGTCGGCGACCGCGGCGACGAAAGCGGCGATGGCCCCTTTCATGTCGGCCGCGCCGCGGCCCCACAGCATGCCGTCCTTGATTTCCCCGGCGAAGGGGTCGGCGCTCCACGCCGCCGGATCGCCCGGCGGCACGACGTCGGTATGGCCGGCGAAGCAGAAATTCGGGCTCGCCGTCCCCAATCGGGCGTAGAGGTTGTCGATGGCCGGCCCGCCGCCGTCGTCGAACGTCAGGCGGCGGCAGACGAAGCCCAAGGGCTCCAGCGCCGCTTGCAGCACATCCAGCGCCCCGGCGTCGGCGGGGGTGACGCTGGGGCGGCGGATCAAGGCTTGCGCCAGCGTTACGGCGCTGTCGGCGAGCGGGTTTTGCGGGGCGGTCACGGGCGGATTAATCGCGCAGCAGGTCGTTGATCGAGGTCTTGGCGCGGGTCTGTTCGTCCACCCGCTTGACGATGACGACGCAATAGAGCGACGGGCCGGGGGTTCCGTCCGGCAGCGGCTTGCCCGGCAGCGAACCCGGCACCACCACCGAGTAAGCCGGCACGCGGCCGATGAACACTTCGCCGGTGTTGCGGTCGATGATCTTGGTGGAGGCGCCGATGTAGCAGCCCATGGAGATCACCGCGCCGCGCTCGACGATCACGCCTTCGACGATTTCCGAACGCGCGCCGATGAAGCAATCGTCTTCGATGACCACCGGGTTGGCCTGCAACGGCTCCAGCACGCCGCCGATGCCGACGCCGCCCGACAGGTGAACATTCTTGCCGATCTGCGCGCATGAGCCCACCGCGGCCCAGGTGTCGACCATCGTCCCCTTATCGACGTAAGCGCCGATGTTGACGTAAGACGGCATCAGCACGACGCCGGGGGCGATGTAGGCGCCGCGGCGCGCGGCGGCGGGCGGCACGGCGCGGAAGCCGGCCTTGGCGAAATCGTCGGCGGTCCAGCCCTGCCACTTGGGGGGAACCTTGTCGTACCAGCCGGAATCCGCCACGCCGCCGCTGATCGGCGCGTTGGCGTTGAGGCGGAACGACAGCAGCACGGCTTTTTTCAGCCATTGATTCACCACCCAGCCGTCAGCGGTCGGCTCCGCCACCCGCCATTGGCCGGCGTCGAGGCCGCTGATCGCCGTCTCCACCGCGTCGCGCACGGCGCCGGCGGTTTCAGTGTTCAGCGTGTCGCGGGCGTCCCAGGCGGCGTCGATGGTCTGGGCGAGGCTGGCGGTGGTCATGGCGTTCTTCCGCTGGTCAAAAGGTCGGTTGCGTGACGCGGCGAAGGAGAGACGAAACGACGCGGTCTTGTCAACCCGCCCGACAGTATAGTCGCCGCTGGCGGGGGTTTTCAGTCGATTGTCAGCCTTGTTAACCAATTCCGGCTGGACAGCGGCGACTCGGGACTTTACGTTGATTAACCATACATGGGCCGCGGCGCGCGTCGGCGGCCGGTCGAAACGATCATCGTTGGATAAAAAACGTGGGGGCGACGATGAAGGGGACCATCCGCCGGCTGCGCGCCGCGAACCTTGGCCAACGGCTGCGCGCCGCGATTCTTGCGCTGGCGGTCTGTGCGGCCGCGTTGGCCGGCATGACCGGCGGGGCGACGGCGGGGGACAGCCGTTACGCCGCCATCGTCATCGACGCCCAGACCGGCGCCGTGCTGCATGCGGAAAACGCCGACGAACCGCGCTATCCCGCCTCGCTGACTAAGATGATGACGCTTTATCTGGCGTTTGAGGCGCTGGACGAGGGGCGTTTGTCGCTGGAGGATCGCCTGACGGTGTCGGCGGCGGCCAATTCCATGTCGCCCACCAAGCTGGGCTTGCCGGTCGGCGCCTCGCTGAAGGTCGAGCACGCCATTTTGGGGCTGGTGACCAAGTCGGCCAATGACGCCGCGGTGGTGCTGGCCGAAGCGATGGGCGGCACTGAAAGCCGCTTCGCCGACATCATGACCCGCAAGGCGCGGGCGCTGGGCATGAGCGCCACCACCTTCCAGAACGCCTCCGGCCTGCCGGACGGCGGGCAGGTCACCACGGCGCGCGACATGGCGCGTCTGGGGCTGGCGCTGGTGCGCGACCATCCAAAGTACTACCACTATTTCAGCCGCCGCGATTTCGCTTACGGCGGCCGCAAACTGCCCAACCATAACCGGCTGATGTCGCGTTACGAAGGCATGGACGGCATCAAGACCGGCTATATCGGCGCGTCGGGCTTCAATCTGGTAGGTTCCGCGGTGCGTGACGGCAAGCGGTTGGTGGCGACGGTGATGGGCGGCCGGTCGCCTTTGCTGCGCGACAACCGCATGGCCGAACTGCTGGACGACAGTTTCGAAAAGCTCGGCGTCGGCCGCCGTCCGTCGGCGGGCGCCGGTCTGGTGGCGGAAGCCCGTCCGCCGCGCGCCGCGGCGCCCTC
>CALGOL010000130.1 GCA_937960755.1 uncultured Azospirillum sp. | reverse complement strand
GCCAGCGCCACCACGATCCGCCGGTTTTGTTTGCCCTTGTTTTCGATCTTTACCACATCCAGCCGGCCGATTTCGCCGGTGCGCGCCACATGGGTGCCGCCGCAGGGCTGCAAGTCGACGCCCGCGACATCCACCAGCCGCACCTGACCAAATCCCATCGGCGGCTTGACCGACATGGTGCGGATTAATTCCGGCTGGGCTTCCAGCTCGGCGTCGGAAATCCAGCGCAAGACCACCGGAATGTCGCGCGCCACCAGCTCATTAACCGCGGCCGCCAGCGCCGCCTTGTCCAGCGAGTCGGTGGGAACGTTGAAATCCACCCGGCTTTTGTCGGCGCCGACCTGCGCCCCGGTGATGGCGCCCGGCACCACGGCGCACAGCAAATGCAAGGCGGTGTGCATGCGCATGTGGCGATGCCGGCGCTCCCAGTCGATTTCCGCCGTCACCGACAAGCCGGGCGTTGGCGCATCGCCGTCGCTGTCTTCCAACACATGCAAAACATCATCGGGGCCGGCGTCGCCCTTGATGGCGTCTTTGATGCGGAACGACCGGCCGTCAGCGGCGCGAAAAACGCCGGTGTCGCCGGGCTGGCCGCCGCCGTTGGGGTAGAACACCGTGCGGTCAAGCCGGACGCCGACTGCGTCCACCGACTGAATCACAGCCTCGCAGGCGCGCAAGTATGCGTCGGCGCGGAAAAGCGCTTCCATGAACCAGACTCCTCCCGATTGCCGGGGGGAGCTTACGCCAACCAGGACGGGACCGGCAGTGCTTTTTCGCGCAGAAAATCCGGGTTGAACAGCTTGGACTGATAGCGCTGGCCGCCGTCGCACAGGATGGTGACGACGGTATGGCCCGGCCCCAGCCGCTTCGCCGTGCGAATGGCGGAGGCGACGTTGATCCCCGACGAGCCGCCCAGCACCAAGCCTTGGGTCTTCACCAGATCGAAGATGATCGGCAGCGCTTCATCATCGGTGATCTGCTCCCAAGCGTCGATGGGCGCGCCTTCCAGATTGCGGGTGATGCGGCCTTGACCGATGCCTTCGGTGATCGAGCCGCCCTCGGCGGTCAACTCGCCCTTGGCGTACCAGTTGTAAATCGCCGAGCCCATTGGGTCGGCCAGCACGATTTGGACGTCGGGGTTATAATCCTTCAGCGCCAAGCCGACACCGGCCAGGGTGCCGCCGGTGCCGACCGCGCAGGTGAAGGCGTCGATCTTGCCGCCGGTCTGCTCCCAAATCTCGCGGCCGGTTGTGGCGCGGTGGCCTTCACGGTTGGCGGTGTTGTCGAACTGATTGGCCCAGATCACGCCGTTGGGCTCGCTTTCCGCCAACTCGTTCGCCAGTCGTTCGGAATAGCGCACGTAGTTGTTGGGGTCCTTGTACGGGACGGCCGGGACGAGGCGCAGATCAGCCCCGATCAGCCGCAACATGTCCTTTTTTTCCTGGCTTTGGGTGTCAGGCATGACGATCACGGAGCGATAGCCCAGCGCGTTGCCCACCAGAGTCAGGCCGATGCCGGTGTTGCCGGCGGTGCCTTCGACGATGGTGCCGCCGGGCTTGAGCAGCCCGCGCGCTTCGGCGTCGCGGATGATGGCGATGGCGGCGCGATCCTTCACCGACCCGCCGGGATTAAGAAATTCCGCCTTGCCCAGGATGTCGCAGCCGGTGGCGCGCGACGGCCCTTCCAGCCGGATCAAGGGCGTGTCGCCGATGGCGCCGATAAAGCCGTCGCGAATGGTCATGCTCTGCCTCAAATTTCCACAAACACCGATGCTATTAAACTACCGGCTGACGAGGCTTCTTTCAAGGCTTTGTGTGAAATTATCATAATTAACGTTACATAAATGTATAATTATCTTTTTTTAAGACGGGTTGGGCAGGCTGCGGCGCAGCGCGCGCAATTCTTCCAGAACTCCTTGCAGCTCGCGGGTTTTTACGTCGACCGACGTCGGCGCCGGCCCGGTTGGAGCAGGTGAAGGAGGGGCGGCGGGAGCGGAAATGGGAGCGGAAATGGGCGCGGCGAGGGCCGGGACGGAAACCGGCTTACGCATTTCACGCAACGCCATTTGCGCGCCGCGGATGGTGAAGCCATCATCGTAGAGCAGCTTGCGGATGCGGCGCAGCAGGTCGATGTCGGTTGGACGGTAATAGCGCCGCCCGCCCGCCCCCTTGCGCGGCCTTATCTGCGGGAATCGGGTTTCCCAAAAACGCAAGACATGCTGCGGCACGTCGAGTTCTTCGGCGACTTCGCTGATGGTGCGATAGGCCGTCGCGGCTTTTTCATGTCCGCCGGCAGGCATGCGCTTATCCTAAATGTCGTGCCGGCGCAGCCCTGCCTTGATGTCAGGCTTCGCCGTGCAGCCGTTCGTTGATGCGGTCCTTCAGCACGTGGCTGGCGCGGAACACCAGCACGCGGCGCGGCAGAATCGGCACTTCCTCCCCGGTTTTGGGATTGCGGCCGACCCGCTGGCCCTTTTGACGGACTTGGAAGCTGCCGAACGACGAAATTTTGACGATTTCGCCGCGCGCGAGGGCGTCAGATATTTCGTCCAGCACCGCTTCCACCAGATCGGCGGATTCGTTGCGCGACAAACCGACCTCCTGATACACCGCTTCGCTGAGTTGCGCGCGCGTCACCGTGTTATGGCCGGATTCATCCAGGCTGGTTTCAGTGTCCTCAGACATTAGGCCGCCTCCCCGCGATTTATGGCCGAAAGGCTAACGGTAGGGGAATAGCTTTGTCAATTCAAAAGCTTGCATGACTTCGCCACAGAAACGCAGGCATATTCAACTAACAAATCTTGTTATTGACGGCGAGCTTCCCAGGTCTTACAACGCCGATAACGTGGTGATTTGAGCGACCGGCTTGCGGGCCACGTAAAACAAACCGCTAAAGAGGTCTCGCGCGGCCTATATCTCTCATTGTCAGCCGCCCCGACGCTCTTTCACGGTCGAGGCCCTATTGCTGGAGAGGACACGGCCTTGAGCGCTGAAAACCCTATTCCGTTCGTTGGTTTCCCGCAAAAAACCGATCACCGCGCCCCCGACGTTTCGGGATTGCGGCCACGGTCGCAACTGGTGCATGGCGGCGCGCGCCGTTCGTCGTTCGATGAGACCTGCGAGGCGATTTATCAGACTTCCGGCTATTGCTACGGCTCGGCGGAGGAGGCGGAGGCCGCCTTCGCCAACGACGGCGCCCGGCAGGTCTATTCCCGTTTCGGCAACCCGACCTCCAACATGTTTGAAGCCCGGCTGTGCGCTTATGAAGGCGCCGAATGGGGCTACGCAACCGCTTCGGGCATGGCGGCCGTCACCGCGTCGCTGCTGTCGTTCGTTAAGACCGGCGACCGCATCGTCGCCCCCATCGGCTTGTTCATCTCTTGCCTTTACGTTATCCGCGAAGTTTGCGGCCGTTTCGGCGTCGAGGCGGTGCTGATTGACGGAACCGACCTAGACCAGTGGAAGGAGGCGCTGTCGAAACCCACCACCGCCGTCTTCCTGGAAAGCCCCTCCAACCCGTGCTTGGAGATCGTCGATATCGCCGCGGTGGCTGAACTCGCCAAGGCGGCGGGGGCCAAGGTGATCGTCGACAACGCCTTCGCCACCCCGGTGTTGCAGCGGCCGTTCGAGCTGGGCGCCGATGTGGTGGTGTATTCCGCCACCAAGCACATTGACGGGCAAGGGCGCTGCCTGGGCGGCGTGGTGATGACCGACCGCAAGTTCGCCGCCGAGAAAGTGCATCCCTACATCCGCCATACCGGCCCGGCGATTGCGCCGTTTAATGCGTGGTTGCTGTTAAAGAGCCTGGAGACCATGGAGCTGCGAGTCGGCGCGCAATGCGCTGCGGCCTTGAAGGTGGCGCAATATTTGGAAAGCCATGCCAAGATCGCCAAGACGGTCTATCCGTTCCTCGCCAGCCATCCGCAGCATGATTTAGCGCGTCGCCAGATGACCGGCGGCGGCACCATGGTTTCGTTCTACATCGACGGCGGCAAGGACGAAGCCTTCCGCGTCATGAACGCGCTGCGCATGGTGCTGATCTCCAACAATTTAGGCGACTCGAAGTCGCTCATCACCCACCCCGACACCAGCACCCATTGCAAGCTGACGCCGGAAGACAAGCAGCGCGCCGGCATTAATCCGGCGCTGATCCGGCTGTCGGTGGGGCTGGAGGACGCCGACGACATCATCGACGATCTGGATCGCGCGCTGGCGGGGGTTTGACACCAGTTCTATAGACCGTCATGGCCGGGCTTGACCCGGCCATCGCCCTTCCGCAATGTGGCGGAACAAGGGATGCCCGGATCAAATCCGGGCATGACGCATTGAGAATAAGGGGGCAAGCTGGGAGAAGTTACCCCCCTACCGCTTCAGCGGCCAGCCGTAATAGGTCGCGGCGTAGGCGGCGACGATCAACAGCGCCACCAGCGACAGGTAAACCGTCAGCCCGGCGCGCCAGCCGCCGGGCGCATGGCGCAACTCCAGATAATCCAACAGGATTTGCCGGCCTTTGACCACCGTCGTCGCCATCAAGGCGATGGCGCTTAAAATTCCCAACGGCGTGTGCGGATCGTTAAGACCCAGCACCAGAGTCAAGATCGCCAGCGCCATTAAGATGACCCAGGCGCGGGTCAAGGGATGAAGAGCAGGTTTCATCACCGCACCAAATAAACCAAGGGGTAAAGCAGCACCCAAATCAGGTCGACCATGTGCCAGAAGGCGGCGCCGGTCTCCAGATTCTCCGTCGCGTTCCAGCGCGCCACCACGCACAGCACGATCACGCCCATGATGACGTGAAAGAAGTGGAAGCCGGTCAGCATGAAGTAGAGCGCGAAGAAGGCGTTCGTGTTGATATCGTAACCGGCGTCGAGGGTGTGGCCGTACTCGACGAGCTTTATCACCAGAAACACGCAGCCGACGGCGGCGGCGGCCAGCATCCAGCGCGAGGCGGCTTTCTTGTCGTCGGCGCGTCCCGCCTCAACGCCGCGCGCCGCCAGATAGCCGCTGGTCAGCAGCACCAGCGTGTTGAGCCCGCCCAACAGCCGGTCGAGATGCTCTTGCCCGGCGTCAAACGTCGCGGGGTCGAACATGCGGGCGACGGAAAAGCCGACGAAGGCGACGCCGAACACCGCCAACTCGGATAAAATCAAAATCCACATCATCGGATTGCCAGGCAATCCGTCGAAGGCGTCGCCCTTTCCATCCGAGTTGGCGACAGTTGCGGCGCTGGTCATTTTTACAGGCTCCTCGGTCACGCCGCGGCTTCCGCCGCAGGGCCGATTTCGGCGTCGGTCAGATAGCAGCCGGGATCTTCCGCCCACGGGTCGCCGCCCACACTTTCGGCCCGCACCCGGGTGTTGCCGTTGCAGATGGCGAGATAGGCGCAAGAACCGCATCGCCCGGTCACCGGCCGCGGCCGCTGCTTCAAGCCTGCCATCAGCGGGTGCGAGACGTCGGCCCAGATGTCGGCGAACGCGCGATCCCGCACGCTGCCCAGATCATGGCGGCTCCACATGGTGTCGGGATGGACAACGCCTTGCGTGTCGATGTTGGCGATGCCGACGCCCGACGCATTGCCGCCCCAGCGCTTCAACCGCGCCTCCAACGCCGCGGCGCGTTGGGGAAAGCGCCGCCGCGCCCACAGCAGCAAGTAGACCCCGTCGGCGTCATTGTTGCCGGTGACGTACTCCCGCGGCGCATCGTTGACCACGTCGTCAAGCGCCCGCTCGAACAGCGCGTCCATGGCGGTGCGGGTGGTGCGATGCAGCGCGTCGGTCTTACGGTTGACGTCGCCGCGGCCGGCGTAGTTGAGGTGGGAGAGGTAAAACTTGTCAAAGCGCTCCGCCGCCATCAAATCGAGCAGCGGTTCAAGATCGCGGGCGGTGGTCTCGGTCAAGGTCAGCCGCAAGCCGGTCTTCAAACCGGCGTCGCGGCACAGCCGCAGGCCGTTAAGCGCCGCGTCGAAAGCGCCCGCCTTGCGGCGGAACTGATCGTTGACCGCCGCCAGCCCGTCGAGGCTGACGCCGACGTAATCATAGCCCACCGCGGCGACCTCGCGAACCCGCGCGGCGTCCATCAGCGTGCCGTTGCTCGACAGCCCGACATAAAAGCCCAGCGCCTTGGCGCGCGCGCCGATCTGGTGGGTGTCGGGGCGCATCAAGGGCTCGCCGCCCGACAAGATCAGCACCCGCACGCCCGCCGCCCACAAATCATCCAGCACGGCGAAGGCTTCCACGGTGGAAAGCTCGCCGGTGAAATCATGGTCGGCGGAAAAGGCGTAGCAGTGCAGGCAGGACAGGTTGCAGCGCCGCACGAGATTCCAAATCACCACCGGGCCGGTTTCGGTCGGATTGGCGGCGGGAGCCCTCGGCGGAGACGCCGAAACAGGGGCCGCCAGCAGGCGCATATACTGGGTCAGGCGGAACATCGGCTTTCACTCTCCCTCGCGGCCGGGGCGGCGCTTCAGGCGCAGCCCGGTCTTTTTGAGGATGCGGGTGCTGAACAGCACGTCGCGACGCCCAGCTTTATCGCCCAGGGTCGCCGCCATATCCTTGACCAGCGCCAAGACTTCCTCGCGATTGCGGCCGTGCGCCATCGCGAACAGCGTATAGGGCCAGACGGGCAGGCGGGCCGGGCGGCTGTAGCAGTGGGTGACCCAGGGCAGGGCCGCCAGCGCTTGGCCGGCGGCGTCGAGGTCATGTTCCGCCACTTCCCACACCGTCATGCCGTTGGCGACGTAGCCCATGCGGTAATGATCGGGGACGGCGGCGATGCGGCGCAGCGCGCCCGTGGCCTGCATGGCGCGAAAGCGGTTGACGACCTCGGCTTCCGTCGCGCCCAATTGTTCGGCCAGCGCCGCAAAGGGCCGGGGAGTCAGCGGCAATCCGGCTTGCGTCGCCAGGATGAGCCGGCGGTCAAGGTCGTCGGAGCCCTCTCCCCCCAGGGGAGAGGGTTGGGTGAGGGGGAAACGCTGCGAGATTTGGCTTTTTTCGGTCTGCCGACCGTGCGCCCCCTCACCCGGAGCCTGCGGCTCCACCCTCTCCCCAGGGGAGAGAGGGTTGTTAAAGCCGAGTTCATTCATGCTTCAAACCTCAGGCGCAGCGCGTATTCCGCGCGTTTGGGGAAGTTCAGCACCTCTAGTCCCGTCGCGGCGGCGATGGCGGCACAGGCGGCTTCAACCCCGCCCGCGTCTTCAGTCGCCAAGACGAACCACATGTTGAGCTGGTGGTCGCGGGCGTAGTTGTGCGCCACCTCGTCGAAGCCGTTGACGATGGCGGCCACCTCGTCGA